>JAEUJR010000874.1 GCA_016793585.1 Archangium sp. | reverse complement strand
GCCCGTCATCCACGGCGGGAGCGACTGGCCCCACCAGCGCTGCGCGACGAGAACGGGGGCGAGCATCGGGGGGGCCATAGCGCGCCCACCCAACACCGGCCAGCCTCAGCACATTTCTCTACTGCTTGAACCAACGGTTCTCGGAGCCGTCACCCGTCTGGGCCTGCTGGGGCTCGGCGCGACGCGTGAGCTCGATCGGCTGCACCGTGTTCGGGTCGATTCCGGCGGCGCGAAGGGCTCCGGGGCCCGGCATCAACACCGGCTCGGGCGGCGCGAGCTGCGCCTGCAGGGGCTGCGCTTCGGGGGGCGTCGGAGCGGCCGACTTCACTGTGTCCTCTCGTCGAAGCGCCTCCTGGGGCGCGGCGCCCTGAGTGAGGAGCTGCATCACCGCCTCTCGCACGAGCTGGCCCACCGAGTTGCCGGTGCGGGTCGCGAGCTGGTTGAGCGCGTCGGCGAGATCGGGTGTCACGCGGAACGAGAGGGTTCGAACCTGCTGCAGGGTCGACGAGAGCGCCTCGAGCGCCGCGCTCGGTCGCGCCACGTTGAAGTCACCCGAGTCGATCATCGACTTGATCTTCCGGGCCAGGTCTTCGCGCGTGTACCAGGTGCCGTCGAGAAAGATGGCCTCGGCGTCGACGTCGATGGGCAGTTGGTTCATGGGGCGCACAGGATGTGATCAGCGTGGCCCACAGCGTCAAGCAACACCGCGGGAATGACGCCACTGCCCGTCTTGTTCAGTGGGGTCGCAACTTCGCTTGATTCCATGCGTTTTCTCGACGAATGGTGCGCATCGTGACGCAGGTCGCACTGCTCCTTGCCCTCGCTGCCAGTGCTGCGGACGCCACCGACGGTGGAGTGCTGCCGCCTTTGCGCGTTCAGTCTCACGTGACGCCGGCGCAGGCGAAGCTCGGCGAGCCATTCGTCGTCGAGATCGTCGTCACGCACGACAAGGCGCAACGGTACGAGCTCCCGATCCCCAAAGACCTCGGCGCGTTCGACTACGTCTCGCAAGATCGTCAGCGCATCGACGGCCCCGACTCGTCGACCACCACCTTCAAGATCGCCTTGCAGGGCTTCGAGCTTGGCAAACAACGCACCCCGACGCTGGAGTTCGAGCTCAGCGACCCAGCAGGCACGGTGAAGATGCCGGTGAGCGGAGCAGACGTGGAGATCGTCTCGAGCCTTCCTCCCGACTCCAAAGACACCGGCGCCGACTTCTACGACGTGCGCAGACCCGAAGAGCTGCCGGTGCGCACCTGGCGGCTCGTCTGGGCGTTGCTCATCGGCCTCGCCGTCGCGCTGCTGGCGTACGGGTTGTTCAAGTACCTCAACCGGCCCAGGCCCGTGGTGACGGCTCCAGCGAAGCCGGTCGAGCCCGCGCACGTGCGCGCGCGAAACGCCCTCGATGCGCTCGCCGCACAGAACCTGCCGGCCCAGGGCCGCGTGAAGGAGTACTACTTTCGCCTCTCGGAGATCATTCGCGGCTACCTGGGTGAGCTCTATGCCTTCGACGCCCTCGAGAGCACGACGCCAGAGCTGCTCCACGCCCTGCGCACGCGCTCGACGCCCGGCCTGCCGATGGAGGCGCTTCGCGACTTCGCGAACGAGTCTGACTTCGTACGCTACGCGAAGCAGGAGCCCGGCCCCGACGAGTGCAAGACGGCCCTCGAGCTCGCCTACCGAATCGTGCACGCCACGAACGCGGCCATGAGCGCTCCGAAACCGGAAGGAGGCACGAATGCCTCCGCTTGAGCCGGTGACGTTCCTCGACGAGCTCAAGTCGATGTTCAGCGGCTTCCAGCAGCCGCTCGTCTTCCTGCTGCTCGGCTTCATTCCCGTCGCGCTCGCGTTCGTGTGGCTCGAGAAACGAACGCGCGCGGTGCTGCGCTTCTCGGCGACCACGCAGCTCGCGAAGCAGGGCCGGGGCCTTCGCTCGTACCTGACGTGGTTGTTGCCGGTCATGCGACTGACCGCGCTCGTGGCGGCCATCATCGCGCTGGCCCGGCCCCAGGAGTCGGACTCGAAGGTGCGCGACGCGTCGGTCGAGGGCATCGACATCATGATCGCGCTCGATCTCTCGACCTCGATGGAGGCCGCCGACTTCCGCCCGAACAATCGCCTGCACGTCGCCAAAGAGGTGCTCGCGGAGTTCATCTCGAGCCGCGCGAACGATCGCATGGGCCTCGTCGTCTTCTCGGGCGCGGCGTACACGCAGTCACCGCTCACGCTCGACTACGGCGTCTTGAAAGAAGTGCTGCGCCAGCTGCGCACGCGCGTGCTCGAAGACGGAACGGCGATCGGAGACGCCGTCGCAACGGCGGTGAACCGGCTGCGG
This sequence comes from Archangium sp., assembly GCA_016793585.1. The sequence continues at coordinate 13,917 of JAEUJR010000874.1, read as the reverse complement.
GACAGCGACGCGAAGAGCCGGGTGATCGTGCTCATCACGGACGGCGACAACAACGCAGGTACGGTGTCTCCGGTCGACGCGGCGAAGGCCGCGAAGGCGCTCGGCGTGCCAGTCTACACGATCCTCGTCGGCAAGGGCGGCAAGGTGCCGTTCCCCGCAGGCCAGGACATCTTCGGCAACACCGCGTGGCGCGACGTCGAGATTCCCATCAACCCCAAGCTGCTGGAGGACATGGCGAAGCTCACTGGCGGTGAGTACTACCGCGCGACCGATCGCGAAGAGCTCAAGGCGAACCTGCAGAAGGTGCTCGACTCGCTCGAGCGCTCCAAGATCATCGAGGGCGGCGTCGTCACCAACTACCGCGAGCTCTTCCACCCCTACCTGATCTGGGCCTTCACGCTGCTGCTGCTCGAGCTGCTGCTGAAGTCGACCGTGCTGAGGGTGTTCCCGTGACGCCGTGGCGCTTCACCTTCCTCGGCTACAAGCTCGGGCTCGCGCAGCCGATCTTCCTCGCGCTCGTACCGCTCGCGATGGTCGCCGGGCTCATCGTCATCATTCTCGCGGTGCGCCGCACGCACGCGCTGGGCAAGGTCGTTCCCTCACGGCTCGCCGAAGTGCTTGCTCCGGGCGTGTCGACCGCCCTGCCCGTCTTGCAGCGGCTCTCGCAGTCGCTCGCCCTCATCTGCTTCGCGATCGCGCTCGCGCAGCCGCAGTGCGGAGAGAAGGCCGAGGTCGTCAAGCGCCGAGGCATCGACGTGGTGGTGGCCCTCGACGCGTCGAAGTCGATGCTGGCGCGTGACGTGGCGCCCTCTCGTCTCGAGCGTGCGCGCCTCGAACTCACCACCCTGCTCGACGAGCTGAAGGGCGACCGCGTGGCCGTGATCGCGTTCGCCGGTGACGCGTTCATTCAGTGCCCGCTCACCAGTGACTACGGCGCCGCCCGTATCTTCCTGCGCGCGATCGACCCGAACCAGATGCCCCAGGGTGGAACGAACATCGGCTCGGCGCTGCTGCTGGCGCGACAGGTCTTCGACAACGCCGACCGCGGCTCGAAGGACAAGGTCATCGTGCTGCTGAGTGATGGAGAAGATCTCACCGGCGCCATCGACGAAGGCATCGAGTCGCTGAAGGAGATCAACGCGAAGGTGCTCGCCGTCGGCATCGGCAGCGATCAGGGCGAACCGATTCCCGTCCTCTCGGAGCGAGGCGAGGTCGTCGGCTACAAGAAGGACGAGAACGGCACGACCGTGATCACCCGCCTCGATCGTGCGGGCTTGATGCGCGTCGCGAAGGACACCGGCGGCGAGTTCTTCTACCAGGCCCGGGGCGTCGCCATTCCCGACGTCGTCAAGGTGATCGACACGCTCCAGAAGGCCGAGCTCGAGAGCAAGCTGACCATGAAGTACGGCGAGATCTTTCAGCCGTTCGTCGCGCTCGGTCTGCTCTTCCTCGTGCTGTCGATGCTCATCGTCCCCTCGTGGAGGTGGGCGAAGTCATGAAGCGGCTGCTGCTCTTCACCCTCATCTTCACCTTCGGGTCGGCCATGGGCCCGCTCGAGAAGAACCAGGACGACGTCGACGAGGGCATGTCGGCTTACGAGAAGGGCGACTACGAGCGCGCGCTGCAGGCGTTCGAGCGCGCCGAAAAGGTGAAGGGCTCGGACCCACGCGTGCACTACAACCGTGGGCTCGCGCTGCACAAACTCAACCGCACCGACGACGCGAAGGCCGCCTTCAACCGCGCGCTCGAGCTCGATCACACCGGCGAGTACACCTCGAAGATTCACTACAACCTCGGCACCATGGCCGCCGTGAATGGCCAGAAAGACGAGGCGATTCGAGAGCTGCGCCGCGCCCTCAAGAAGGACCCGAACGACGCGCTCGCTCGTCACAACCTCGAGGTGATCCTCCGAGACCTGCCGCCGAAGAGTCAGAACGGAAACGACGGCGGCACGCCCGATGGCGGCAAGGCCGACGGTGGCAAGCCCGACGCCGGCTTCGACGGCGGCGTCTCTGACGGTGGCAGTGATGCCGGGTCGCCTGACGGTGGCGGCCGTGACGGTGGCGAAGGTGATGGCGGCGCCTCCTCAGACGGCGGCGCTGACGGCGGCGCGCCGAGAGATGGCGGCACGGGTGACGGCGGCTCGGGCGACGGCGGCCAGGGAGACAAGGACAAGAAGGGCGACGCGGGCTCCGATGGCGGTCAGGGCGACGCCGGCGAGCAGGGCGACCCGAACCAGAAGTCAGATGGCGGCAGCGACGGTGGCAAAGAGCTGCCCTCCGATGCCGGTGCTGCGCTCGAGCCGATGGGTCTCGCCGACGGAGGCATGACGCCCGCCGAAGCCGAGAAACTGTTGGAACCGCTCAAGCGCAACGAGAAGAATCTCCAGCTCTGGCGCTTCCGCCAGAAGACGCAGAAGAACGACCCCAATGGCAAGGACTGGTAGGGCGCTCGCCATCTCCGTGTTGCTGCTCGCAGCAGGCCCCGTGCTGGGCGCCGAGCTCGAGTTCTACATGACGGTCGACCGCGACAAGGTCGGCACCGAAGACACGTTCCGCTGCGAGATCGTCGTGAGCAACGCGCCCGAAGGCGCGGTCGTGCAGTTCCCCACGCCGCAAGACTTCGAGGTGCTCTCGCGCAGCGAGTCGACGCAGATGAGCTACTCGATGGGCTCGGGCGGCATGGCGCAGATTCGCCAGATTCGAAAGTTCACGCTCGTGATGCGCGCCAATCGCGCCGGCCACCTCACGATTCCAGCCGCGGGGCTGCAGACCGCCTCGCGCACGTACAAGTCCGACGCGATCAAGCTCGAGGTCGTTCCCGGCCGGCTCGCGCCCGACCCACGGTCGCAACCGAAGCCGCCGCCGAACCCATTCGGGCTGCCGCCGGGTTTTCCCTTCGCCGATGACGACGACTTTCCCGGCGCTCCGCCTGGCATCAACCCGTTCGACGACGAGCCCGGCATTCCGAAGAGCGACTCCGATCTCTTCCTGCGCGCCTCACTCGATCGCCCCGAGGTGTTCGTCGGTGAGCAGGTGACGCTCTCAGTGCTCATCTACTCCCGCATGGATCTGATGGGCGTCGACTCGGTGACGATGCCAAAGCTCGAGGGCTTTCTCGCACAGGACATCGCCTCGCCCACGAACCTGCAGCCCGAAGAACGCAGCGTCGGAGGCATTCGCTACCGCGCGTACCTGTTGCGCTCGAAGGCGCTCTTTCCGCTCAAGCCCGGAGACATCGACATCGAGGCCGCCGAGGCCGACATCGCGTCGGGCGTGTACCCGTTCAGCCAGCGCAAGATGCACCGCAAGAGCAACGCGCTGAGCCTCAAGGTGAAGCCGCTACCGGCGGGCGCGACCAACGTCGGCAAGTGGCGGTTGTCGTCGACCACCAACAGCACCGACATCGCGCTGGGTGAGCCCGTGCAGCTGAAGGTGATTCTCGAAGGGCGCGGCAACCTGAAGGCCGTCACGCTGCCGAAGCTCGAGGCGCCCGCCTCCTTCCGCGTCTTCGACCCGCAGCAGACCGAGAAGAGTCAGATCACCAAGAACCTGGTCGGGGGCCAGCGCACCACCGAGTACGTGCTCGTGCCGCAGCAGACGGGCCGCTTCGAGGTGCCGGGGTTGACGCTCGAGTACTTCGATCCCGAAACGCAGCAGCTGGAGCGAACTGCGACTGATCCGATCACGGTCGTCGTGCGGCCTTCGACCACGGGCGCGAACGCGCTCGCCGCTCCCGCCAACAATGGAACGCAGCCCGAACCCTCGGCGCGCAATCAGCTCGTGGGCGGTGGGCTCAAGTCGCTGCGCCACTCGGCCACGTTCTCGGAGCCGAGGAAGCCGGCGTGGAGCGCAGCGGCCTTTCTGCCCCTCGCCATCGCGCCCGTCGCGCTCGGCCTCGTGCTGGCCATCGTCGCGTTCGTTCGCGCACGCGCGGGTCAGGAAGACGAACAGTCGAAGAAGAACAAGCAGGCCAGGGCGGCTCGAAAGCGTCTCGCGCAGGCCGAGAAGCTCGCCGGCGGCGGGAGCACCGTGGAGTTCTACGCCGAGGTCGACAAGGCACTGCGCAGCTTCCTCGAGGCACGGCTCTCTCAGAACGTGACGGGCCTCACGCGCCTGCAGCTCGACGAAGTGATGATGCGCGCGAACGTGTCGGAGGCGGTGCGGGGCCGAGTGCTCGGTGTGTTCGAGACGTGTGATCTGGGCCGCTACGCCCCGGGCATGGGTGACGCGTCGGCTCGCCAGCGGGCCCTCGAAGACGCCGTGCACGCGATGGAGGTCTGGCCGTGATCGCGCTCACCCTGTCGCTCGTACTCGCGTACACCGATCAAGAGGCGCGCTCGCTCTTCACCGAGGCGAACGACGCGTACTACCGGGGGGAGTACCCCGCCGCGATCGAGAAGTACCAGCGGCTCGTCGCCGCCGGCCAGGGTGGGGCCGACGTGCTGTTCAACCTCGGCTCGGCGCACCTCGCCGCGAACGAGCTCGGCCCCGCCGTTCTCTACCTGACCCGCGCCTCACGCCTCTCGCACGACGACGACATCGCCGCGCAGCTCGCCGTCGCGCAGCAACGGCAGCTCGATCAGGTCATCGGGGCCCAGGAGACCGAGCCCTTCCTTCAACGGCTCGCGCGCGCCGTCGACGACCGCCTCGTCACCATCGGCTTCCTCGTCACGTGGTGGCTCGCCTTCGCCCTGCTCGTGGTGTTCTTCCGGTCACAATCGGGGCGGCGCACGGTGCTCGGCCTCGTGACGTCGATCGTCTTCGTCATCGCCATCGCGCTCGGTGGGGTGGTCGGCGTGCACGCGTGGGTGACGACCTCGGTGCAGGAGGCCGTGGTGATGGTGCCCACCGCGCCGGCCCGCCAGTTCCCCGGAGAGAACGCGAAGACCGCCTTCGAGGTGCACGCCGGCCTGCTGGTTCGCGTGATGGAAGACGCTGGCCGCTACCTGCGTATCCGGTTACCGAACGCCCTCGAGGGGTGGGTCGAGAAGACGAACGTGACACCCCTGTGAGGCGCAGATGATCGAAGTCGTCGACGCAGTGAAGGTGTACCGCCGCGGCCAGAGCGAGGTGCGCGCGCTCAACGGCGTGTCGCTCTCGGTGCCCAAAGGCCAGTTCTTGTCGGTGATGGGCAGCTCGGGCTCTGGCAAGTCGACCATGCTCAACCTGCTCGGCGCGCTCGACGTGCCGTCCAGCGGGCTCATTCGAATCGACGGCAAAGAGATCAGCAAGCTGCCCGACGACGACCTGAGCCGGTTCCGCCGCGATCACCTCGGGTTCATCTTTCAGTTCTTCAACCTGCTGCCGACGCTCACCGCGATCGAGAACGTGCTGCTGCCCTCGCTGCTCTCGGGCAAGGTGCGCGAGGTCGAAGAGCCGAAGGCCAAAGCGCTGCTCGAACAGGTGGGCCTCAAGGGCCGCTGGCACCACCGCCCCGACGAGCTCTCGGGTGGAGAGATGCAGCGCGTCGCCATCGCCCGCGCGCTGCTGGGAGAGCCGTCGGTGCTGCTCGCTGACGAGCCGACGGGCAACCTCGACTCCAAGACGGGCGCCGAGGTGCTGCGGTTGATTCGTGAGGCCACCCGCGAACGTCATTTGACGGTGGTCATGGTGACTCACGACCCGAAGGCCGCCGAGGTCGGCGACCGCCTGGTTCGGCTGGCAGATGGCAACATCATTGGCGACGAAGCGACCCGCAGTGCCGCCTGACCTGTCGGAAACGGTGGGTTTCCGGCCAGTTGCTTGGCAGACCCGAGTGGTGTCGCTATACCAGTGACCAGTGGGGGGGTTCTCCGGAAGCAAAGGGAACCCGCACGTGGTCCGCATCACTCCAGACGTCGGTCGCAACTTTCTCCTGCTGGAGATCTCCGGTCGCCCGGTCACGGGCGATTTGGCTCCCGCAGAGGCGCAGGTCAGAGAGGCCATCAAGCGGCTGCGCGCGCCGTTCGACGTGCTGTCCGATGTTCGTGGCCTCGAGTCGCTCGACGATCTGCCAGCCGCAGACGCCAAGCGCCTGGGAGAACTGCTCGCCAAGGCGAAAGTGCGTCGGGTCGTGCGCGTCGTCGGCAAGTCGAGCACCGCCGCGATTCAGATGGAGCGCGTCGCCCGATCTCTGGGGCACTCCGCCCATCTGGCGTTCTCACGCGAAGAAGCCGAAGCCCTGCTCGCGCAGCGTTGAGCTCACCTCGTCTCCAGAGTTCCACTGAACCCAGCTTCGCCCACCCCGTTCCGGTGGTTTCGCCTCCAACGGACCGGACGACCACGACCAGCTGGCAGTCGAAACACAGGTACAGCGACAGCGCCCGGCCTCCACGGCGGAACGAAACGCTGAACGTCGGGCTGAAGTCGCAGAGCGGCTCGATTCCCCACATGACGCCGGGAGGGCAGACGAGCGGCGCGGGAACGATGAACGACGAGGGCGAGGTCACCAGCGCACGCACCTGCTCGCGCTGGTTCACTCTGAGCATCGGCTTCGTCCACGTTGCGCTGCTCGTCCACCTTCTCTGGGAAGGGCGGCGCATGCCCACGCAACACCACCGCCTCTGGCTCCGCGAGCACGCGCGCCCAGGTCGCATCGAAGAGCGCCGCATAGCCCGCGTCAGGCGAGAGATCCGCCGGGGCTGGCGTCGTGCAGCGCGCATTCAGCTGAGAAAGCACGAGGAGCACCGTGAGCGTCACTCGAGGTCCCACTCGTAGAGCAGGAACGGCTGCGGCGCCGAGACGTCCTTCACCGACGAGAAGCATGCCTGGCCAGCGACGTTGTCGTGCGCCGTGCCCAGCCACGCGAACACGCAGCCACGCGCCTTCGCTTCCTTCACCAGCGCGTCGACGATCGCCCGGCCGATTCCTCTGCGCTGAAACGCGGGCGACACGCCGACCTCGTTGATCCACAGCTGCGGTGGCTTGTCCGGGTGGAAGTACTCGACCGCCGAGCCCATGCCGACGACCTGACCTGACTCCACGGCAACGAACATCACGTGCCGCGCGTCGTTCACGAACGCTTCGAGGAACCGCTGCTGCACGGGCTCGTCGAACACGTCGGCCGCGACGTTCGAGAGGAGCGCCGAGTTCTCTCTGCTCAGCCGGACGATCTCCATCACCGAACCATGCCCTTCTTCCTGCGCAATCGGGAAGGTGGGCGTTAGGGTGCACGCGCTCCGATGCTCGCCCTGCTGCGGTTCGTCTCGCTTCGTCACCTGTTCGACAGCCCGCTCCGAACGGCGCTCACCGTCATGGGCGTTGCCGTCGGAGTCGCCACGCTCGTCGGCATCTCCTCCATCAACCGCTCGGTCACCAACGCGTTCCGCTCGACCATCGACACCGTCGCAGGGAAGGCCGACGTCTCGATCGCGGGCACGACGGCCGGCTTCCCCGAAGAGCTGCTCGAGAAGGCGCGGGCGGTGAAAGGCGTGCAACACGCGGCAGGCACGCTGACCGTCGTCGCGCCGGTGAAGGACAGCCCGGGCGAGTCGCTCTACGTGATGGGCATCGACCTGCTCGATGACGGGTTCTTCCGCTCGTACGAGGGCGTCGACCGCGACGTCGGCAAGCTCAACGACGACCTCGAGTTCCTCAACTCGACCGATCGCATCCTCGTGGGCGAACGCTTCGCAAAGACGAAGGGCCTCAAGACGGGCTCGACGTTTCAGCTGATCACCAAAGAGGGCGTGAAGGACTTCGTCGTGCACGGGCTGTTGAAAGAGACAGGTCCGGTCACGGCGTTCGGCGGCTCGGTCGGCGTGATGTTCTTCGCATCGGCGCAGGAGGCGTTCGGCCGCGGCCGCGTCTTCGATCGCATCGACGTGAAGGTCGACCCCACCGTCGGCTGGGAGCCCGTGGTGAGTGAGCTGCGCGCCGGCTTCGGACCGGCCTACGAGATCGATCGTCCCGACAGCCGGGGCGCGAGCGTCGAGACGATGGTGCGCAGCTTCCAGCTCGGCCTCAACCTCGGCAGCGCGGTCGCCCTGCTGGTCGGCGTGTTCCTCGTCTACAACACCGTGTCGATCAGCGTGCTCCAACGCCGACGCGAGATCGGCACCCTGCGCGCGCTCGGCACCACGAAACGAGACATTCGAGCGCTCTTCGCCATCGAGGCGATGGGCCTGGGCATCATCGGCAGCGCGATCGGCATTCCCTTCGGCCTCGTCGTGGGGCGCGGCGCGATCTCATGGGTGAGCGACACGGTCTCGCAACTCTACGTGCAGGTGAACGCGCAAGACGTTCAGCTCGGAACGTCGGAGATGGCGCTCGGCGCAGCGCTCGGAATTCTTGGCAGCGTGTTCGCCGCCCTTCGACCAGCCGTCATCGCGTCGGGCGTTCAGCCCGTGGAGGCGCTCCGCCGAGACGTCGCGGTCGGCGCTGGCGCGGTGACCGTGCGCTCGTGGCCGACCTACCTCGGCGTGGCGCTCTTCGTCCTCGCCGGTCCGGCGACCCTCATTCCGCCGCCCGTCGAGAACCTGCCGGTCGGTGGCTACATCTCGATCTTCTTCATCCTCATGGGGGCGACACTGCTGTCGCCGTTGCTCCTGCGCCGGCTCAACACACCACTGGCTGGGCCCGGCCAGGCCATCTGGGGGTTCTCGGGGCGGCTCGCGGCCGACAACTTCGCGCGCGCTCCGGTGAGAACGGCCGTGCCCGTCTCGGCGCTCTCGGTCGGCGTCGCGATGAGCATCACCGTCGCCTCGTTCATCGGCAGCTTTCAGACGAGCGCCGAGACGTGGATTCGACAGGCCATTCCGGCCGATCTCTTCGTCACCTCGTCGGCCAAGGTCGCCGGCGTGCAGAACCAGCCGATGGCCGCATCGGTCGGCGACGAGCTGGCGAAGTTCGAGTTCGTCGACGCGCTCGATCGGGTTCGGGTCTACCCCGCCGACGTGCTCGGGCTGCGGGTGTTCATCATCTCGCTCATCCCCGAGATCTACGAACGCCGCGGCAAGCCGACGGTGCTCTCCGGTTCACTCCCGACGCCCGAGGAACGCGCGAGAGACATCGTCACCATCAGCGAGAACTTCGCGCGCCGCCGCAACCTGAAGGTCGGCGACGTCTTCGACGTCAAGACGCCCACCGGCGTGCACCCGTGGAAGGTGGGCGCGGTGATCATCGACTACACGTCGGATCAGGGGTCGATCATCATCGAGCGCAGCCACTTCACCCGACAGTTCAACGACGATCAGGTCGACAGCTATCACCTGTACGTCGATGACCCGTCGAAGATCGAGACCGTGCGCCAGCGCGTCACCGAGCGCTTCGGCAAGTCGTTCGATCTCTACGTGCTCTCGAACTCCGAGCTGCGCGACGAGGCGATGAACCTCGTCGGCAGCGCGTTCAAAGTGACGTGGGCGATGGAGGTGGTGTCGGTGCTGCTCGCGCTGCTGGGCATCATCAACACCCTGCTGGCGGCGGTGCTCGATCGCACCAGAGAGATCGGCCTGCTTCGCGCCGTCGGTGCCGATCGCCGCCACGTGCTCAAGCTCTTCGCAGCCGAGGCGAGCTTCATTGGCCTCACAGGTGGGTTGATGGGCGTCGGTGTCGGAGCCGTGGTCGGCTACGTGCTCACCAAGGTGGTTGGCGTACAGGCGACGGGCTGGAGCTTTCCGTTCCAGTTCCCGTGGGTCACCGCCGTGCAGATGCTGCTCATCGCCATCGTCGCCTCGACGCTCGCAGGTCTCTACCCCGCCCGCCGCGCTTCACGCCTCGATGTCGTCGAAGCGCTGGCCTACGAGTGAAGAAGTGTGCGGCTCCTTCGCCGCGATTCGGAAACAGGTAAGCTCGGCCGCGCCATGGGCACGCCGTTCCGCATTCTGGTCGTGGAAGACGAGCCCGTCATTCGCGAGCTGGTGCGCAGCATGCTCAGCGAGAACGAGGTCGAGGTGGAGTGCGCGGCGACGGGCACTGAGGGCCTCAAGCTCGCTCGTACCCAGTCGTTCGATCTGATCCTGCTCGACGTGGTGTTGCCACAGCTCGACGGCATCACCGTGTGCCGAATGCTCAAGGCCGACGCGACCACCGCGAAGGTTCCGCTCCACATGCTCACCGCGAAAGCGAAGAAGAGCGACGTCGAGGTGGCGATGAAGGCCGGCGCCGACGGCTACATTCACAAGCCCTTTCGCGGCGCCGAGCTGATGGATCTCGTCTCGACCCGGCGCGCCAGGAAGGGCTGAGCCGTCTTCACGGCAGGCGCGGGTGCAGAAACCGCGCGAGCGCGAACATGTCGTCCCAGTCGAGCTGATCGAACTCCACCGAGATCGACTCTTCGTCACGGCGGCGCACCGTGGCCTTCGTCACCACCTCACGATCGTCGGGGAGCGGAATCGCGAGCGTGAGCCGCTCCTCGGCCGTGAAGAAGTCACCCAGCACGTGCAGGCCCTGCATCGACAGATTGTCGGCCTTCGCCAACACGGCCTTGCCCTGCGTGAAGAGCTTGACCATGAAGCCCGCATCGACGCGGGGGTGACTGCGCGTGGGAGAAGGCGGCTGGGCGGTGATGCTGATCATGGTTTTCCTCGCGGCGGTGGGTGCAACAGACATGACGAAGGATGGATCGGCCTGTGGCCCGCGCAATTTTTCGGCTGATCATCGCCTCGTCGCTGATCACCTCGGGGAGTCGCCATGACCGCAGCAACGCAGCGCCCACGCCCGAAGATCGGTCTCGTCTGCAGCGGCGGCGGCGCTCGTGGCGCCTGGGAAGCCGGCATCGTTCGCTACGTGCGCGAAGAGCTGCCACCCGACGTTCGCCGCCATGTTCGGTTCGACATTCTCGCCGGGACGTCGGTCGGCGCGATGACGTGCTGCTACCTCGCGGCGACGATGGACAACCCCGACGAGCAGGGCCGCGGCCTCGCCTCGCTGTGGACGAGCCTGTCGCTCGAGCAGGTCTTCAAGGTGGCCGGAGAGTCAGCCTGGAGCGTCGGCCGCAAGATGTGGAAGGCCACGCGCAACAACGAGCACCCCGACGGGTGGCGGCTCTACGATCTGCTCCACCCCGAGCCGCTCGAGAACATGGTGAACCAGCGCATCGCGTGGCCGCGCATCGCCGCCAACCTCGCGAAGGGCACCTTCGACGCGATCTCGGTCAGCACCACGCGCATTCGTGACGGTCGCACCCAGGTCTTCGTTCAGCGCCGGGAGCCCGGTCTTCCCGAGTGGAGCCGCGACCCATGGACCGTCGCCACCGAAGTCGTGCTGAGCCCCGAGCACGCGCTCGCGTCTGCCGCGATTCCCCTGCTCTTCCGCTCGGTGAAGATCGGCGACGAGTACTACTGCGACGGCTTCGTGCGACAGAACACGCCTGTCGCGCCCGCCCTTCGGCTCGGCGCCGATCGGCTGCTGATTCTCTCGCTGGGCCACAAGCCGAAGGCCGCGGTCGAGCCGCCGAAGTTCACCAACCTGCCCACGACGCCGCAGGTGATTGGCAAGGTCCTCAACGCGCTCATGCTCGATCGGCTCGATCACGATCTCGCCCGCCTTCGCCGCGTGAACGCGCTGGTCGAGCGCGGCCGCCAGCTCGGTGGTGACGCCTTCGTCGAACAGCTCAACGCGACGCTCTCTGACACGCGCGGCCAGCCGTACCGCTTCGTGCGTGAACTCGTCGTTCGCCCGTCTCGCGATCTCGCCGAGCTCGCCCGCCCGCACCTCGAAGCGCGCGCAAAGAAGGAGACCGACGACGCCCTGCCGACCCGGCTGCTGCATCGTCTCGCTGGAAGTCAGCTGCTCAGCCAGGCCGAGCTCGGCAGCTACCTGCTCTTCGACGCGCCGTACGCGAGAGATCTGATCCAGCTCGGCATGGACGACGCTCACGCCCGCCGCGAACAGCTGCTCGAGTTCTTCGCGCCGGACTGATCGTCTTCTCGGTCGGATTCGCGATTCCCGGGTCATTCCAGCGAGTTGGAGCAGGCACGGTTGCTGCTCAACACCCTCCACACACTCGCTGGAGGACTCCATGAACCGCATCGAACAGCTTTCCGTCACCGCCACGACCGCGCGCCAGAGCCAGAAGCAGGAGTTCGGGGAAGTGCTGAAGAACTCGCTTCAGCAGGGGGCGCAGGCGCTGGGCGTGGTGAGCGGGGCCGTGCTCGGCAGCGTGCCCGGTGCTGGCGTGGTCAGCGCGGCGGTCTCGGCGGTCACCAACTTCGCGAACCAGGGCCCCCGTACCGCCTCGGCCGCAGCGACCGGCATCGTCAACGTCAATGGCGGGGTGACGGGTGGAACCGGGGGCTCGGTCGGCGGCGCCGTCAACTCGGCCGTCTCGGGCGACATGGCGGGCATGATGAACGAGATGCGCGCCGAGGCGAACCGCTCCATGGCCATGCAGATGGCGATGCAGCAGGAGAGCCGCGAGTACAACACCATCTCCAATGTGCTGAAGGTTCGGCACGACTCGGCCAAGGCCGCGATCAACAACATCCGCTGAGGCACGCCATGGCTATCAACCCACTTGGCGGCGTCGGCCCCTCTGGCATCTCTGGTGCCGGAGGCGTCAACAAGCCCGCAGACCAGTTCTCGAAGGTGATGAAGGGCCAGTCGCAGGGCCCGCAGCCCCAGCGCCTCGAGACCTCACCCATTCAGGCACAGCCCCAGACGCACGCTCACGGCGTCGAGAAGTCGGCGCCGTGCAAAGCCGAAGCAGTCTCGAAAACGAAGGTCGGCACCGCGGCCGAGACGAAGCAGGTCGCCGGCCAGATGATCGATCAGGTACAGCAGGCGCAGTCGCGCATGGATCAGATCCTCCAGCTCGCGGAGTCGGGGAAGTCGTTCAGCCCGGCCGAGCTGCTGTCGCTCCAGGCGCACGTCTACCGAGCCAGTCAGGAGCTCGATCTCGCCGGCAAGGTCGTGGAGAAGGCGACCAGCGGCGTGAAGCAGGTCCTCCAAACGCAGGTCTAGAGGCACGCCATGGTCCCCCGAACGATCCTCCTCTCACTCGCCGTGTTCTTCGCCGGCTGTCGCAGCCAGATTCAGCACGGCCTCGAGGAGCGTGACGCCAACGAGATCGTCACCGAGCTCACGATGCGCGGCTTCGAGGTCAAGAAGGTGCCCGAGAAGGGCAAGAAGCCGACGTGGGCCATCGAGCTCGACGACGACAAGTCGACCGATGCGCTGCGGGTGCTCACCGAGCTGAAGCTGCCGCGCAAGGCACGCAAGACGACCCAGTCGCTCGTCGAGACCGCCAACCTCATCGAGACGCCACAGGCCGAGAAGCTGCGCGCGCTCGAGGCGCAGGAGGGCGACCTCGAAGAGGCGCTCGAGACGATGGACGGCGTGAAGTCGGCCTCGGTGGAGCTCGTCGTTCCGCCCGCGCCACGCCCTGGCAGCCAGCCCACCCCATCGAAGGCCTCGGTGCTGCTCCGCGTGCAACCCGAAGCGCAGGAGCGCCTTCAGCAGCAGCGCGCCGAGCTTCGCGCCCTCGTCGCCGCCTCGGTCGATGGCCTTCACAGTGACGACGTCGTGCTCGTGCTCGACCCCGTCACGGTCCAGGCGCCCATCGTGCCGCTCGCGATCGATGCGCCGTCGCCTTCCGAGAACGGCATGCGCGCGATGGTCGTCGTCCTCGGCCTGGTGCTCGCGGTGCTCGCTTCTGCGCTGATCATCATCTTCTTCCGGCTGCGCAAGAAGGAGTCGAACGTTCAGACGCCACCGAGTCCAGTCGCCACGCCCAAGCCAGTCATCTCGGCCAACGTGCAGCGGAAGGTGGCGTGAGTCATGAATGGCACGCGCCTCGCCCGTGCGTCTCCGCTCATCAAGGGACGCGCTCCGACCAGAGACCCAAGCCGTGAAACCGGCTTCGTCGAGCGAACCACCATGTTCGTGGTGGCCATGAAGAAGGAAGTTGGCGGTGACCTGCTCGACGGCTTCGCCGATCAACCCAGGCAGTGTGCACTGCGCTTTGCCCAACACCTCTCGGCGCTCGATTCCCCCACCC
>JAEUJR010000706.1 GCA_016793585.1 Archangium sp. | reverse complement strand
GTAACGCCGAGCAGCGGGAACAGCTCCATGTACAAGTCTGACAGCGGGCGCCGGTCGGTCGGCACGACGTCTTGACCGAAGCGCAGGTCGGTGCCGGCGCCACACACCAGCATGGGGATGTTCTCGCTCAGGTGAATGTTGCCGTCCGACATGTCCGAGCCGTACACGACGAGCGTCTCGTTCAGCAGGTTCGCCGCGCGCAGCTTCGTCAGCAGGTCGGCGAGCAGGCCTGTCTGCACGCGATTGACGGCCTTGAGCCGGGTGATGGAGCTCGCTGAGCCGCCGTGATGCGCCATCGCGTGGTGGTTGCCGCCTGCGCCGAGCGACTCGGGGAAGGTAAGCGACTCGGACACGCCCGGGCCGTACATGAGCGTCGCCACGTTCGTGAGCCCGCACTGCATCGCCAGCACCACCATCTGGTGCATCAACTGGAACCGCAGCACGTAGTTCGTGTTCGGGTCCGAGAAGTCCTGCGTGGGCTGCGTCAGCGTCGGGCTGCACGTGAAGCCGCCCTGCGCGAGGCCCGTCTCCACCTCACGCACCGTCTCGAGGTACGAGGTCAGCACCGGCCGGTAGCTCTGCGGCAACCGCGCCGACATGCGGGTGGCGTCTTTGTGCAGCTGGTCGAGCACCGAGCGTTTGCGGTCGTGCAGGTATGCAATCTGCGCCGCGCTGCCCTCTTGCCCACCGAAGAGCTTGGCGAACAGCTGCGCGGGGTTCGGAATCGGCGAGCGGAACTTGTCGGGTGCCTGCCAGCTGATGCGGTTCAGGTAGTCGTTCGAGTACCCGGGGTGATCGTTCAGCGGGTGCACGTGGTAATAGATGCCACCAATCTCGAGCGACCGAATCGACGTCGGGCGGTGCTCTGCGATGCGTTGGTCGAAGGTGATGCCGCAGCGCGCGACGCCTGGGTCGCCAAGCACCATCGGCTCGCACGAGAGAAACCCTGCACAGTTCTGCCAATGCGGATCATGGCCGGGAAAGCCGTTGTACAGTTTTCGCACCACCATCGTGTTGCTGCGGTGCCCCGCCGCCTCGAGCGGCTGCAGCGCTTCGGCCCAGTTCCAGCTGCCGTCGACGCCGTTCGGCATGTACGCGCCGTTCGGTACATAGACGCCGATGAACCGTTTGCGCATCGGCGCGCCCTGCGCGAACGCGAACTCGGGCACCAGCGGCAGCGCGACGCCCACGCTCAACCACCTCAACACCTCGCGTCGGGAGCTCATGGCGTCACCTCGGTCAGCTCGAGCGCCTTCATCAGCGCGTCGACCGTCATCGTCTCGAGCCCCGGCGTCGACCCGCTCTTCGGGCGCGCGAGCTCTTCCATCACGCACTGCTCTTCTTCTCGTGGGCCGCGGTTCAGGCTGAACGTCAGCAGCTTGTCGGCGACGCAGCGGCGGTAGTCGGGCAGCGCCTCGACGGTCGTCGCGAGCTCGCTCGGGTTGCGCACCACGCGGCCGTCGAGCTCGAGGTTCGTCACGATGGGCGCTCCGTTCGAGTACGTCGTGCGCCACAGCCCCTGCGGGTCGTACTGCTCGAGCGAGAGCCCGACCGGGTCGATGGAGTTGTGGCAGCCTCCACATCGCGTCGTCGTGTCGCGGTGCGCCTTCATCTGCTCGGGCAGCGGCAGCGTGCGGTCGATGGTGTTGAAGGAATTGCCAATCTCTTCCAGTGTCGCCGGGTCGAGCTTTGGCAGCGGCCGGCAGAGCAGGCGCTGCAGCACCCAGATGCCGCGATGAATCGGCCGGCGGAACTCCGAGCCGTTCGCCGTGCGGGTGAGGAAGCCACCCTGTGACAAGAGCCCGCCGCGCTCCGTCGTGGTGACGCGATAGGTGGGGCCGAGGCCGCTCAGCGGCAACCCGTAGTGGCGCCCGAGCTGCCCGTCGACGAGGGTGAAGCCCGGGCGCAGCAGCCGCTCGGCCGGCAGGTTCGCCTCGAGCACCGCTGCGAAGACGTCGTGTGACTCCTGCTGCATCGACGGCCCCAGCAGGCCCGGCGCAGGCTCTCTGAAGTCGAGCCACTGGCCTCCGAACGAGTGCGTGAAGCGGTCGCGGTTCTCGTGAAGAAGCCGCGTCGCCTGCGCGCGAATCACCTCGGACGACGAGAGCCCGCCCGAGCCCGCCAGCGCCCACAACGGCTCGTCGGCGATGGAGCTGCGCAACGTGAGGCTCAGGCGCGAGGCGATGCCGAAGCTACGCTCCGAGGGGTCGAGGCCGCCGGGAACGAACTCGGGCTTGAAGACGACGTTCGGCGAGAGGAACAACGCCTGCAACACCGTCTGCAGCGCTTCGTCGACGGGCTCCGCGAAGCCGGCGGCGGTCGCGCCCTGCAATGACGTCGTGAAGAGCGCCTCGTAGTCGGCGAGCTCGACGGCGCGAATCGGCCGGCGGAACGAGCGGCTCGCCAGTCTTGTCACCAAAGGCTGTACACATGACGCCCAGGTCCACGCCTGTTTGCGCGGCGTCTGGCGGAAGTTCATCGAGGCGGTGAAGCCCGTGCTGTCGTACGCGGTGGTGCCTTTGCGGTTCACCACGAAGTCGAGCTGCTCGCCGCGCGTCATCATGAGCGTCAGCGAGAACGGCGCCTGGCCACGTTTGGCGACGTCTTGCGTGAAGACGGGCGTGCCGTTCTTGAGAATCGACACCGTCACGCCATCGCCGCCCGTCGGGTCTCCGTCGGTGAAGGCGCCCGAGAGCGAGAGCGCTCCATCGACCGGGCTCACCCAGCGGCGCACGGCATCGACGGTGCCGCCGGGGTGCCCGCCCGAGCGCCAGAGGTAGACGCCCTGGTCGACCTGCTTGCGCCAGCGCGCGTTCGCGTTGTCGAACACCATCTGCGCGCCGCTCGAGTCGAGGTACGACCAGCAGTCGCGGCCCTGCGTGTCGGAGAAGTCGTCCATCGGTGAGTAGACGGCCTTGAGTGGACAGGCGGGCGTCTGCGCCGCGAGCACGGCGGGGCAGTGGGCCGTGAGCGCGGGCGTGGCGAGCACGAGCGAGGCGAGCGACTCGGCGGTGGCGAGCTGTTCTTCGAGGCCCTGCGCGTCGATGCGCGTCTCGCTCATCGTGTCGAAGCCGTAGACCTGCGCCACCGGCGTCCACCGCGTGAAGAGCGACTCGGGCAGCGGCACGCCCAGCACGTCGGAGGCGACGGTGCGGTACTCGTGATTCGACAGCCGCAGCAGCTTGGGAATCTGCGCCGTGCCAGGGGTGCACGCGGTCGGGCCGGCATCGCGCGTCATCGCCG
>JAEUJR010000702.1 GCA_016793585.1 Archangium sp. | reverse complement strand
ATCGGCCCGCTGACGAGCGCGGTCACCAGCACCACGAGCCACACGCGGCGGTCGCGCACGCCGTCGAGCACTTCCTTCTTCAGCACCGTCAGCAGTTGCCGCACGTCACACTCCCTGTCCGAACGCGAGCTCGACGAAGGCTTCTTCGAGGGAGTCCTTGCCGGTGCGCGCCTTCAGCTCGGCGACCGTGCCCTCGTGCATCGTCTGGCCCTTCGCGACCACCACGACGCGCTCACACAACGCCTCGACCTCCTGCATGACGTGCGAAGAGAAGACGAGGCACTTCCCCGCCTCCTTGAGCCTCAGCAGCATGCGCCGCAGCGCGCGCGCGCTCACCACGTCGAGGCCGTTCGTCGGCTCGTCGAGCAGCACGTGTCTGGGGTCGTGCACGAGCGCGCGCGCGAGCGAGACCTTCAGCTTCTCTCCTGTCGAGAAGCCCTCGGTGCGGCGCTCGAGCAGCGGCTCGAACTCGAGCAGGTTCGCCAGCGAGGTGATGCGCGCCTCGAGCGCGTCGCCGCCCAGCCCGCGCAGCTCGCCGTAGTAGCGAATGTTCTCGCGCGCGGTGAGGCGCGTGTAGAGCCCGCGCGCGTCGGAGAGCACACCGAGCTCGGCACGCACGCGCTGCTCGTCGCGCACGACGTCGGCGTCGCCCACCGTCGCGGTGCCCGAGTCGGGCTTCACCAGCGTGCTGATCATTCGCAGCGTCGTCGTCTTGCCGGCGCCGTTGGGCCCGAGCAGCGCGGTGATGGCGCCATCGGGCGCCGTGAACGAGACACCACGCACGGCCTGCACGACCGTGCGCTGCGCGCCGCGACCGGTGGTGAACGTCTTGGTGAGGGCCTCGACACGAATCATGGCGTGGGGGCCTCGAAGAACGTGGGCGCGGGAATCGTCTCGAGGCACCCGGCGTCGAGGCCGGCGGCCGACGCCTTCGTGATGAACGTGTGCACCAGCGTCGGGGCGCACCCGATGGAGCTGACGCCATGCCCCAGCTGCGGCGCGATGAAGTGTGTCGCGTTCGGCAACGTGCGCGCGACCTCGGCGGCGTGGCGCGGTGGGGTCGCGGGGTCGGCTCCTCCCGAGAGAATCAACGTGGGCGCGGTGAACGATGGCGGGTCGAAGTACGCCTTGGGCACCTCGCGCACCGGCCAGCCTCTGCACGAGCGCTCGTACTCCTCGATGAACGTGGTGCCCGCGCGCGTCGAGGCAACGGCCGCGCGGTCGGCGTCGGTGATGCGCGGCACGTCTTCGGCGCACATCACCGAGAAGTGCATGCCTGCGTACAGCTTGCCGCCACCGAGCCCCGAGCCAAGCCCCACCAGCGCAGCCCAGTCTCCGGCCGCCGCGCGTTCGAGCGCCTCGGGCAGCGCTGCCGCCAGCATCGGGCCGTAGAGCGGGCCTCGCACCATGCCGACGCGCCGCTTCCGCTCGAGCGTGAGCTCGGTCGGCGTACCGAAGTATGGGTCGTTCACCCGAATGACGCCGGCGTCGGCGGCGAGCACCACCTCGAGGGCCGCCTTCACCCCACCATCGACGCGCGCGAGCACCTGGTCGAGCGCGAGGTCGGTGTCGAACGCGAGCGCGACGGGCAGTGGCTTCATCGCCGGCGCCACGCCATCGATGACGACGCTGCGCACGTGCTGGGGGAACTGGCGCGCGTACTCCATGGCCGCGCGCGTGCCGTAGGAGGCGCCCCAGAGGTTGATGGTCTCGTAGCCGAGCGCCGCGCGCACCGCGTCGACGTCACGCATCGCGACCCACGTGGCGTACTGCGCGAGGTCGACACCGGCGTCGATGAAGCCGTCACGGCACTCCACCAGCAGCGCCGCGTTCTTCTCGTCGTCGGCCGAGTCCTTCAAGGCACGGCGCTTCACGTCGTCGAGGCAGCCCAGCGGCGCCGACTCGCCCGTGCCGCGCTGGTCGATGAAGACGAGGTCGCGCCGCGCTTCGAGCGCCGAGAACAACGGCATCACCAGGCCTGCGATCTCGGTGGCCGACTGGCCGGGGCCTCCGGCGAAGACGAAGACGGGGTCTTTCAGCGGGCGAATGCCGGTGGCCGGAACGATGGCCGTGTGGATCGACAGCTTGCGGCCGTTGGGCAGGTCGGGGTTCTCGGGCACCTCGAGCGACAGACAGCGCGCCTCGCGCGAAACGCCCGGCACGATGCACGGCGTCTGTGGTGGCCCGGGCGGCGCCGGCTTCGGGCACGCGGCGAGGAGCAACGCGAACGACAACGCAGCGGCAGCGACTCGCATGGGCGGCCCGAACCCTACACGCCCACTTGGTGAAGTCGATGCGTCTCGGGCGTGGGTCGGTCAATCGCCCGAGGCAGGGTAGGGTGCAGCGTCATGTTCTCACGATTGTGGTGGCTCGCGCTCGCGACCGCGGTGCTCTCGGCCTGCAACGCGAAGTGCGTCGACTGCTCGACGATGGATGACCCCACCGAGTGCCGCAACCTCACCGACGGCCGCAGCTGCATGGACTCGGTGCAGTGCGCGAGCGGGCTCACGTGTTTCCCGAGGAACTCCGAAGGCGCGCTCGGCCGTTGCCGCCAGTCGTGCCCGAGCAACGGCCAGTGCAATCAGCGCGGAGACACCTCGCGCTTCGTCACCTGCATCGACCTCGGCCCGCCCCACACGCCGTCGTGCATTCCCGGGCCCCGCACCGACAGCATCTGGAAGGTGTCCATCGAGTCGCTCACCCTGCCTGCGACCAACCAGGGCCGGTCTTGGGACGTGTCGCCGTCGGACGCTCCAGACCCGTTCGTGTGCTTGTCGTTCAACACGCAGGTCGGGCAGCAGATCGTCTGCACCTCGGAGCAGACCGGCAACAAGGCGTCGTGGACGTTTCCCTTCATGGCCACCATGCCCTGGCCGCTGCTGCAGAACGTGAGCGTGAGCGTGTTCGACAGCGACGACCTCGGCAGCTTTCAACAGTGTGAAGGCGTGTGCCCCGCGCTCGCGAACTGGCCGAAGGAGCTCGCCTACGGCATGGCGTGGGACCTGCGGCCGCAGTGGGACGGGGAAGACCAGACGTTCGTGCTCCGTGACACGGCGGGGCTGGAGTTGAAGCTGCGACTGCGGCAGACCTACGAGCAGTGAACCTGGGGGCTGGGTGATTCGAGTGTCTCGGCAGATTGTGGTGGTGATGTTCATGGCGGCCTGTGCGCCCGACCTGGGCAGCGTGCCGTGCGCGCGTGACGAGAACTGCCCGAACCAGGCGCAGTGCCGGTGCGGCGTGTGTGTCGAGCCCGGCGCGGCGCTGCCTGCAGGGTGCGCGATCGGTGGCGGCAACGCCGGCGGTGGTTCGGCCGGAGGTCGTGGTGGTGGCGTCGCGAGTGGCGGCGGGAGCGCCGGTGGCTCGGCCACGGCAGGCGGTCTCGCCTCGGCGGGTGGCGTCGCTGCCGGTGGTGGCGACGCGGGCGGTTCCGCGGGTGGTGACGCTGGCGGAGCAGGTGGCGGTGACGCTGGCGGAGTTGGTGGCGGTGACGGTGGCGGAGCGGCTGGTGGTGACGCCGGCGGAACGAGCGGTGGCGGAACGAGCGGTGGTGGAACGAGCGGCGGCGGAACGAGCGGCGGCGGAACGAGCGGCGGCGGAACGAGCGGTGGCGGAACGAGCGGTGGTGGAACGGGCGGTGGTGGAACGGGCGGTGGTGGAACGGGCGGTGGAACTGCGGGCGGGAGCGCAGGCGGTGACGGCCAGCTGCTCGCCGTGTTGGCCATGGTGCCGATGGGGGGCGGTGTGGCGAACGTGTCGTTGCCGGTTCAGAGCGTTCGCGTCACCGCGCTCAAGCCAACCATCGGTGGCAGTAGCGAGCGGCCAGGGTTCTTCGTTCAAGCCGGCACCGTGGGGCTCTTCGTCGAGGTCGACCCGGCCTCCCTTACGCCAGCGCCACGAATCGGAGACCGGGTCTCGTTCACCGTCACCCAGGTCTCGCGCTTCGTGAACCAGCGAAAGGCCACGGCCATCGCGTCGTGGTCGGTGTTCGACAACGCGCCCATCGCGGGGCTGGCGCGCCCGCTCGCCGGTGTCGATCTCGGACAGCCGTCGATTCGTGCGGAGTACGAGAGCACCATCGTCTCGTTCGTCGCTTCAGTCGGCAGCTGGTCGGCTGACGGTGGCGGCTACGGTGACGTCTCCCTGGTCGATGCGGGAGCCGCGCTCTCCGTGCGCATGCCGGTCGCCATCAACGACAGCCAGGACCTGCGCTCGGGGTGCGTCGTCAGGCCTTCCATCAGCCCCCTGGTGCTCAACGCCACTCCGCAGGTCTACGTGTGGGACGCGGGCGCCCTCGCTGGAACGACGTGTCCTCCCCCCGCCTTCGTCTCGGTGGTGGCTGACGCCGGCAGTGCGCTCGTCACCTTCAGCCGCTACCTCGACCCGTCGTCGGTGGCGGGCTCGTTCTTCTCTCTGCGAGACCTCAACGGCTCGTCGGTGGTGCAGTTCGTCGGCACCGTCTCCCCTGTCGGCCGCGAGCGCGTGATGCTCAGCGGCGCAGGGCTCACCAACGGTGTCGAGTACGAGCTCTCCTCGACCGTTCGCGACACGCGTGGCTCGTTGATGCTGCCCTCGAGCCGAATCTCGTTCACCGGTGGAGGCTGCCGCGGCGGAGCGGTGGTCATCAGCGCGGTCTCGTTCGGCCCTGGCCCGGAGTGGGTCGAGCTGCACAACCGGTCAAACTTGCCCGTCTCGATGTTCGGCATGACGTTGACGCTGTTCGACTCGGGCTTTCCTTCCACCGAGTCGCTCAACGGGCTGGGAACCCTCAACGCGGGCCAGTTCGCGCTGATTCGTTTCAGCGCCACCTGGAGCGGCACCCTCCCTGGGGACGATCTCTATCGGCCAGGGGTCTCGCTCAGCAGCTCGACCGGTGGTGTGGCGCTCAGCATGAGCGGGAGCGGCTCGAACTGCGCCCTCGGCGGCATTCTCGACGCCGTCGCGTGGGGCACACCGTCGAGCGCGTGCTTCGAGACCTCGGCGGTGAACTCCGTCGCGGGGAACTCCATGCTCGTCCGGCGTGACGTCACTCGCGGCTGCCGCGATTCGAACAACAACCAGGTCGACTTCGAGCCGACCTCGTTCTTCACCGCGCGGAACAAACAGTCACCTGCCGTCATCTGTCTGTGCCCTTGAAATCAGGGCTGTGAAGGTCTCCAGGGCCCTCGCGTCAGAGCGCGCATGGCGATGACCCTGGCGCACCCCCGCTTTCCTGTGGCGTCGTTTCGTCGAGGCGGCCCCTCGCGAGAGTCGTTCACCCGCTCTGAACCAAAGGCTATGGTCCGCCCCGCCTTGGCCACCGACGACATCACGCTCGTTCAACGCGTTCGACAAGGAGACCAACGCGCCTTCAAGCTGCTCGTCGAGCGCTACCAGCGCAAGGTGTACGGCGTCGCGCTGGGCATGGTGAAGGACAAGGAAGAGGCCCGCGACGTCGCGCAAGAGGCGTTCGTGAAGGTCTACAAGTACCTCGAGCACTTCAAGGGCGACGCGAGCTTCTACACGTGGCTCTACCGCATCACGGTGAACATCTGCATCGACGTGCTGCGCCGCAAAGGCTCGGCCCGCGGTGACGAGCACGTCGAGTTCGACGAGTCGGTGCGCATGGACATCAGCGAGGCCAACATCGGCGCGCTGGGCACCAAGCTGGGCACCAACCCGCAGAAGGCCGCGCTCCGAAAAGAGCTCGCCGACAAGATTACGGCGGCCATCGGGCAGATCCCCGAGGCGCACCGGCAGATCCTGTTGCTCCGCGAGGTCGAGGGCATGAGCTACGAAGATCTCGCCCGCACCCTCGACATTCCCAAGGGTACGGTCATGTCGCGGCTCTTCCATGCGCGGCTCAAGATGCAGAAGATCTTGAGTGGTTATCTGGAGTTGGACGAGGCCAAGGCAGGGGTCGGCAGTGAAGGCTGAGGGGAAAATCGCCAGAGAATATCGGCCGTTCGCTTCCCGTCAGCAGTCGTCGAGGTGCTCATCATGAAGAACCCCGCCCGAGAGAAGTTCCTGCCGATGCTGTCGCCCTACGTCGACGGCGAGCTGACGCCCGAAGAGCGCCAGCTGGTCGAGCAGCACCTGCAGAACAGCAAAGAGAGCGCGGCGCAGGTCGCGGACTTTCGAGCTGGCGATGGGCTGATGCGCAACGCCCTCGACATGCAGGCCGATGACGTCGACTGGAAGA
>JAEUJR010000687.1 GCA_016793585.1 Archangium sp. | reverse complement strand
AGCGTCTTCATCACGCCGACGTCGCTCACCGAGCTGTGGGACGCGCTCGACGCCCACCCCGATGCCCGCTTCGTCGTCGGCGGAACCGACCTGTCGCTCGAGATCACCAAGCGGTTCCAGCTTCCACCCAAGCTGGTCTCGCTCGAGGGCGTGAAAGAGCTGCACGCAATCACCACCGGCTCGACCCACGTGCTCGGCAGCGCCGTCACCATCTCAGAGCTCGAGGCCTGGTCGGCAACGCACCTGCCTCCGGTTCACCGCATGGTTCGCTACTTCGCGGCGCGGCAGATCAAACACCGCGGCACCATCGGCGGAAATCTGTGCACCGCGTCTCCCATCGGCGACCTGCCGCCCGTGTTGATCGCGCTCGGCGCGACGGCCGTGCTGCGCTCGCGTCAGGGTGAACGGCGCGTTCCGCTCGAGCAGTTCTTCGTGAGCTACCGGAAGACCGCGCTGCAGCCGAAGGAGATTCTCGCGGCCATCGAGGTGCCAGCACTGCCGAAGACGACGAAGGCCGCCGCGTACAAGGTGAGCAAACGTCGCGAGCTCGACATCAGCGCCGTGTCTGCGGGTCTGCTCGTCGAGGTCGACGCGAAGAACGTCGTCACTACGGCGCGGCTCGCCTTCGGAGGCATGGCCGCCACGCCGAAGCGCGCCACCACCGCCGAGCAGGTGCTGGTCGGTCAGAGCTGGAGCGAGGCGTCGGTCGAAGCAGCCGCGAAGGCGATCGGCTCCGACTTCACGCCGATGTCCGACCACCGCGGGAGCGCGGGCTATCGCAGCCTCGTCGCCGCCAACCTGCTGCGCGGGTTCTTCGACGAGACGCGGTCCACCGCGCAACCCACACTCGCGCCACTTCATGCTGCGACCGTGCTGACCGACGAGGAGGTGCGCCATGGCTGATGCGTCCCGGTCTCCGCTGCACCAGTCGCTCGCCCACGAATCAGGCCTGCGCCACACGAGCGGTGAGGCGAAGTACATCGACGACTTCCCCGCACCGGCTGGAATGCTCGTCGCGCAGGTCGTCACGTCTCCCGTCGCGCACGGAAAGTTGCGCAGCCTCGACGTGAGCGCCGCGCTGAAGGTTCCTGGCGTCGTCGCGGTCTTCTCGGCGAAAGACATTCCCGGCATCAACGACGTCGGGCCCGTGATTCACGACGAAGAGTTGTTCGCGCACGACACGGTGCGGTTCCTCGGTCAGTCGATCGCCGTCGTCGTCGGAGAGTCGTACGCCGCGTGCCGCGCAGGCGTGTCGGCCGTGAAGCTCGACATCGAGGCGCTCCCGCCCATCGTCACCATCGAAGACGCCATCGCGAAGAACAGCTTCCTCTCGAAAGACCATCGCCTCACGCGCGGTGACTCGAAGGCGGCATTGGCGAAGGCGCCCGTGCGCTTCCAGGGCGAAGTGCGCACCGGCGGGCAAGACCACTTCTATCTCGAGACCCAGTGCACGTTGGCGATCCCCGACGAGGGGCCGTCGCTGAAGCTCATCTCGTCGACCCAGCACCCGAGCGAAGTGCAGACGCTCGTCGCGCACGTGCTCGGCTGGGGCCGTCAGCAGATCGTCGTCGAGGTGCCGCGCATGGGCGGAGGCTTCGGCGGCAAAGAGACGCAGGCCGTGCCTTTCGCTGCCATGGCCGCGCTCGCCGCGCATCGCCTGCAGCGGCCGGTCAAGGTCTGGCTGAACCGCGACCAGGACATGATGTGGACGGGGAAGCGTCACCCGTTTTTCACGCGCTTCGACGTCGGCTTCACGACTGACGGGCAGCTGCTGGCCCTCGAGGCCGAGCTCTTCGCTGACGGCGGCTTCAGCAACGACCTGTCACGCGCCATTCTCGACCGCGCGCTCTTCCACATCGACAACGGCTACTTCATTCCCGACGTGACGGTGACGGGGCACGTCGCGAAGACGACCCTGCCGTCGAACACCGCCTTCCGCGGCTTCGGTGGCCCGCAGGGCATGGCCGTCATCGAAGACATCATGTCGCGCGTCGCCGAGCGCCTGGGCCTCGAGCCGGCCGAGGTGCGACGAAAGAACTTCTATGGCGCGGCGCCCCGCAACCTCACGCCCTACTGGCAGGAGGTGAAGGACTCGAGGCTGGGCCGCGTGTTCGACGAGCTGCTTCAGTCGAGCGAGTACACGAAGCGCAAAGCCCAGGTCGAGGCGTTCAACGCGAGCCACAAACACGCCAAGCGCGGCATCGCCATCACCCCCGTGAAGTTCGGCATCAGCTTCACGACGTCGTTCCTGAACCAGGCCGGCGCGCTGCTCGTCGTCTACGCCGATGGTACGGCGCAGTTGAGCCACGGCGGCACCGAGATGGGGCAGGGGCTGCACACGAAGATGATGGCCGTGTGCGCGCACGAGCTGGGCATCGCGGCCGAGAACGTTCGCGTGATGACGACGGCCACCGACAAGGTGCCGAACACGTC
>JAEUJR010000864.1 GCA_016793585.1 Archangium sp. | reverse complement strand
GGCCGCATCATTCCCACCGTCGATGACCTCTGCCTGCTGGCCTTCCTCGACGTCACCGCCGAGTGGGACCGCCGCGACAACAAGCTCGAGCCGAAATCGGGCTTCTACGTGGGCGCGACCGGGCAGGCGGGGCTCTCACGCACCACGCAAATCACGCCGTTCCTCAAGCTGGTGCCCGAGGTGCGCGGCTACTTCAGCTTCGGCCCCGAGCGGCGCTTCACGCTGGCCGGGAAGGCGCGGGCGGGCACGCTGGTTGGTCTGGGTGGAGGCGAGACGCCCATCGTGACGCGGTTCTTCTCGGGCGGCTCGTACATGCGCGGCTTCAACCAGCGTCGCCTCTCGCCGCTCGCGGTGATTCAGACGGGCACCGGGCCGCTGCCCTCGAACGAGATTGGCGCCGACGGCGTGCACATCTGCCAGAAGGACGCCGCGGGGAATTGTCTCACCGGTGCCCTCGGCGCCACGGTGCCCATCGGCGGCAACGGCCTCTTCGAGCTCTCGGCCGAGCTGCGCTTCGAGCTGACCGAGTCGTTCGTGCTCGCCTTCTTCGTCGACAACGGCCTCGTCACCAGCGAGCCGCTCGGCGCGGGCACCGACTTCTCGAAGGACTTCTACACGGCCGTCGGCGTCGGCGTTCGGTACCGCACGCCGCTCGGGCCCATTCGTGGCGACGTCGCGTTTCGGTTGCCCTTCATCGGCGGGCCGCTCTTGCAGAACGATCCGACGAAGCCCGCGTACGTCTCGCAGTCGGGTTGCTTCTTCAACCTCGGCAACACCGGCTCCACCACGTACTCCGGAGCGCCCGACAACCTCTGCACCGTGCACCTCTCCATCGGGGAGGCCTTCTGATGGCCAGCCTCGGCAGACGCGTCAGGCGCATGTCGGTGGTGCTGCTGGTGCTCGTGCTCGTCGTGTTGCTGCTGACCGTGGCGTGGCTGCGCAGCAGCGGCGGCCAGGCGTTCTTGCGTGAGCAGGTGGTGCAGGTGGTGAAGGGCTCCGTCGCGGGCCGGCTCGAGTTCGAGCGCGTCGACTTCGAAGACGGCCACCTCGTGCTCGAGGGGCTCGAGCTGTACACGCCCGAAGGCGAGCTCGTGATGTCGGTGAAGCGTGCCGAGCTCGACGTCGACGTGGCCGCCGCCGTGCGGAAGGATTTTCGCGTCAGCCGCGTGCGCCTCGAGCAGCCGCACGTGGTGCTCGTGCAGGACGAGCGTGGCCTCAACTTCATGCGCGCCATCGCGTCGAAGACGCCGTCGACCGGCCCGGGCTCACCGCTGAAGCTCACCGTCGAAGGGGTCGAGCTCGTCGGAGGCGACGCCTCGTTCACCGACGGCACGCGCACGGTGCGGCTCGAGCAGCTCGCCGCGAAGGCGAAGGCCGTCGTCACCACGCAGCCGCTCACCGTGGTGTCGTCGCTCGAGCTGACCGCGCTGGGCACCGACCCGGTGAAGGGCCCCGTCACGCTCACCGCCAACACCACCAGCCCGAAGCCCGACACACTGCATGTCTTCACCGACCTGCACTTCGCCGACGAGGTCGTGAAGGGCACGTTCGACTGGCCCGAGACCGCTTCAGAGGTCGACGAGGTTCGCATCACGCCAGCGCTCGTGGAGTCGCTCACCGGCTCGAGCGCGCTGCGGCAGACGGTGGTGCTGACGGGCAAGGCCTCGCTGAAGGGCGCAAAGCTCGAGGCCAGCGGTGGCACGGCGAAGCTGAGCGTCACCGGCGCGTGGGACCTCGAGACGAAGTCGATTTCGAAGTTCGAGCTGACGGCCGACGACGTCGACCTCTCGGAGTGGCTCGTCGGCGGCAAGTCGTCACGGCTCAGCCTCACCGCGAAGGGCAGCGCGCCGAACCTCGCGCTCGAGCAGCTGACGGCAGACCTCGACGCGCAGGCGACGTGGAAGACGCCCGAGGGCGTGCCGCTCGGCCAGGCCGACGTGCAGCTGACCGCGAAAGCCGGCCAGGCGCAGGTGAAGAAGCTGTTCGCGAAGGTGCCGGGCGCCGAGGTGAAGTTGAGCGGCCGCGCCTCGCTCTCGACGCTCAACCTCTCGGGCGCGCTGCTCGCGCAAGACCTCTCGAAGCTCGACGCCACGGTGGTGGAGTTCACCGGCACGCACCTGCCGCCGCTCTCGGGCAGAGGGTCGCTCGCGCTGCAGGCGACGGGGCCGACGCGGCACCCGAAGGTCGTCGTACAGGGGCAGCTCGACGACCTGCGCGTCTCGACGCTCGCGGCGAAGTCGCTCGTCGTCGACGTGACGGTGCCCGACGTGACGAAGCCGCTCGACGCCGATGGAACGCTGCTCGCGACGAAGCTGACGCTGGGCACCCAGACGTTCGAAGAGCTGCGCGCGGCGGTGACGACGCATGGCCGCGAGCTCGACGTGACGCTGTCGACGAAGGGCTTCGGCAACCTCGGGCTCTCGTTGCACGGAACCCTCGACGCCGACTCGGTGGGGCTCGCGGTCTCGTCGCTGCAGCTCGACACGGGCGTCGACCGGTGGACGCTCAGTCAGCCGACCCGCGTGGAGTGGCAGCCCAGCGTCTCCATCGCGCCGCTCACGCTCACGGCGGGCCGCCAGGAGCTGCGCCTGCAAGGCCAGCTGAAGGGCAAGACCGTGAAGGCCGACGTGCACGCCGTCGACGTCGACGTGGGCCGGTTGCCGAAGTTCCTCGTGCCGGCGACGCTGGGGCTCGCGGGCGTGGTGTCGCTCGATGCTTCGCTCGACGGAGCGCTGCCGGTGCCGAACGTGGTGGCGAAGCTGAACGTGAAGGACGGCGCGGTGAAGGGCGTGACGCAGCTCTCGGGCACCGTCGAGGGGCGCTTCGTCGATGGGCGTGCGACCGGCACCGCGACCGTGGGCTCGTCGCTCGGCGCCATCGACGGCCGCTTCGACGTGCCCGTCTTCGCGCTCCGTGACGAGCAGAGCGACCCGCTCGAGGTCGACGCCGACGTGCGCGACGTCAGCCTCGAGGCGATTCAGAGCTGGCGCGCCGAGACGTGGCCCGTGACCGGCACGTTGAGCGGCCACCTCTCGGTGAAGGGCCCCGCGAACGACCCGGCCATCACCGCCTCGGTGGGCTCCGACCGGTTCACGCTCACGCGCACTGGCGAGCTTCAGCAGAACCTGGTGCTCGAGCCGGTGGTGCTCACCCTCGCGACCAACGACGCCGGCGCGCTGACGGCGAAGCTCGAGGCCAGCACGCTCGGCGCCGTCGTCACCGCCGCGCTCGCCACGCCGTTCACCGTGCCGGGGCTGCGCCGCGAGCTGCCGACGTTCGAGGCGCTGAAGACGGCGCCGCTCACCTTCGACGCGACGGTCGCGGGGCTGGCGCTCGAGAAGGTGAAGGCGCTGGGCGTGAAGGGCTTCGACGACGTCACCGGCCGCGCCTCGCTGAAGGCGCACGTGGGGGGCAGCCTCGACGACCCGAAGGGCCAGGTGACGCTCGACTTCGAGCGGGTGAACGCGGCGCCGCTCGAAGACCTCGACGGCACGCTCGTGCTCACCGCCGGAGACACCGTCACGCGCCTCTCGGGCAAGGGCCGCATGATGGGCAAGCCGCTCTACGACCTCGACCTCTTCGTCGACACCACGCTGGCGAAGCTGGAGCACGTCGACGCGCTCGGAGCCGAGCACGTCACCGGCCGGCTGTCGGTCATGCCGCTGCCGCTGAGCCGGCTGTTGCCGAAACGCGACGACGAGGTGATGCCGACGGGCGCGGTGAGCCTCGACCTCGACATGAAGGGCACGCTCGACGACCCGAAGCTCACCATCGACGGCACCGTGCAGGGGCTCAGCTTCGGCAAGGTTCCCCTCGGGCAGGCGCGCCTGGTGAGCCGCACGCAGGGCAAGGGCCAGTCCATCGGGTTGACGCTGAAGGCCTCGGGCAACAGCGAGCTGCGCGCGACGGGCACCGTGGGCGTCGACCTCTCCATCGGCTCGTTGCGCAAGGGCTTCGCGCTCGCCGCGATTCCGCTCGACCTCTCGGTGGGCTCGAAGGACTTCGACCTGGGGTTCCTCTCGGGTGTGACGCCGATGGTGCGCATCGTCGGAGGTCAGCTGACGCTCTCGAACTTCAAGGTGAAGGGCCTCGCGGGCAACCCCGACATTGGCGGTGAGGTGGCGTGGAAGAAGGGGCGGCTGGGCCTGGCGAGCTACGGCGATTATCGCGACATCGACCTCGAGACCGTCGTCTCGCGAGAGCGCGTCGAGGTGCAGACGTTGTCGGTGCGCGCGGGTGGCGGCGGGTTCGCGATGAACCCGTTGGTGGCCGTTCGTCAGCCCACCGGCATCTGGACCTTCGAGTCGAGCGGCACGGCGACGCGGTTCCCCATCGTGACCGACGACCAGCTGCTCGCGATTCTCAGCGTGAAGTACGAGCTCGCCGCAGAGGTGTCCGAGAGCTCCATCGAGCTGCCGAAGGTGTCGCTCTCGCGCGTCGACGTCGAGCTGCCCGAGGTGAAACGAAAAGACATTCAAGACCTCGAGCGCCCGAAAGACCTCGTCATCGTGCGCGGCGGCCGCACCATCGCGGGCCGTCGTCGTGGCGAAGCGGTGAAGCAGGTGACCGGCTCGTCGTCGATGACGGTGCGCGCGGTCATCGATGCGCCCCGGAACATCTGGCTACGCAGCTCTGACTTGAACCTCGAGCTCGGGCTCAGCGAGGGTTTCCGCGTCGAGTACACCGGCGAGACGCAACTCTTCGGAGAAGCGCAGGTGCTCGGCGGCCGCATCGACGTCATCGGGCGCGAGTTCAAGGTGAACCGCGCGAACACGGGCGGCGAACGCTCCGACTCCACCGTGCGCTTCGCGGGGCCTGCGAAGCAGCCGTACGTGAACGTGACGGCGCTGCACACGAACGACCGCGAGAAGGTGAAGGTGACGGTGAACGTCGTCGGCCGCGGCACCGACGTGGTGCTCAAGGTGAGCTCGGACCCGTCGATGAGCGAGTCAGACATCTACACCCTGCTCGCGACGGGAAGACGGGACCTGCGCCGGTCGTCGGGTGCCATCACGGCCGAGCAGGCGGTGTCGGTCATCGGCTCGCTGGCGGCGAATCAGCTGAAGTCGGCGCTGCTCAAGCGCCTGCCCATCGACATCGTCGACGTCGTCAGCATCGAGACCGGCGCAGAGGGCCTCGAGTCGACCCGTGTCGAGGTCGGCAAGTACCTGAGCGACTCGCTCTACCTCGGCTACGTCGGGCAACCCGGTGCGAACAAGGCGCGCGGCGAGAGCGTGCACACGGGCCGGCTCGAGCTGCAGGTGTCGAAAGACGTGTCGCTGCAGGCGAGCGGTGGCGTCGATGCGCCTGCGTTCGGCGCCGACATCGTGTGGAGCCGCGACTTCTGAGCGTTTGTCCCCTTTCAAAGGCCGGGCATAAAGCCCTGACAGTGTCGGACGACACGACGTTGCAGGTTCGATTCGCCCGCGGCGAGAGCGCCGCCTTTCTCGACGTGTATTCGACGAACGCCCGGAACGTGCGCCGCTGGGTGGCGCGCTTCTTCCGCACCCCGTTCGAGCAGGAAGAGGCAGCGCAGGAGGTGTGGCTGATGGTTCACCGCATGCAGTCTTCGTACGACGTGAACCGTGGCGCGCTCGGGCCGTGGCTGCGCGCGGTGACGGCCAACCGCTGCCGTGAGCTGCTGCGCGCGAAGGGCCGCCGCCCCGACGCCTCGGTGCCCATCGACGACCTCGACGACGCGTTGTGGCTCGAAGGCCCTTCGGTCGACGAGCGCTTCATGTCCGCGACCGTCAAGCAGGCCGTCGACGCGTTCCGCCAGTCACTCCCGAAGCAGGAAGAGACGGTGCTGACGAAGGGCCTCGGCGAAGGCCTGACCAACGAAGAGCTCGCGGGCGTGATGGGCGTGACGGTGCGCCAGACGAAGTACCTGAAGAAGAAGCTCGTCGCGCGGCTGGCCGCCAGTGACACGCTGCGCGCGCTGGCGAAGGAGTGGCTGTCGTGAGCCTGCTCTTCCATCGTGGCGCCATCGAGGCCGCCGTCGCAGGAGCGCTGTCGCTCGAAGCGGAGCGCTCGCTCCGAGCGCACCTCGTGACCTGCGACGCGTGTCGGGCGCACTACGACGCGTTGACGATGGCCGCGCGCGCCGCCGGTGGAACGGCGGAGCCCACCGGCGCCGAGCTCGCGCGTGAACGGGCGCGCCTCGAGGCGATGGTGGCGCCGAAGCCGCGCACGCGTTCGGCCCCACGCTGGGCCCTCATCGCCATGCCCGTCTCGCTCGCGGCGACGCTCGCCTTCGTCGCCTTCCTCAAACACGAGCCAGACGTCGTCGAACGCGGAGGCACCGAAGCCCCCGCCGCGCCCTTCTCCATCTCCATCTATGCGAAGCCGAAGTCCGGCGACGCTCCGGTGCGCCTCGTCGCCGAGCTGCCTGCGTCGGGCGAAGCCTCGCTCTCGGCGAACGACTGGCTGCAGGTGACCTCGAAGGCGCAGGTCGTGGTCGTCGTTCTCAACGACGCTGGCGCGCGCGTGTTGCCCACCGGCTCGAGCGAGTCGCTGCCTGCGGGAACGTGGCGCATGTTCGCCGTCTCCGACTCGACGCCCGACGAGGTGCTGCGCGCCGCGAAGGGGCTGTCGCCGTCGACGAAGAAGCTGCCACTTGCCAGGCCGCAGGTGACGGGGGTCTTGTCCGTGCAGCCATGACGTCCAGCCTCCTGCTCTCGCTCGTGTTGTCGGTCGCTCCTGCGAGCGGAGGAGACGTGTACGCCGTCGTCGTCGGGCACAATGGCGGCCTCGCGCGTACCAGCACCTCGCCCGGTCTGCCGACGCTGCGCTTCGCCGATGACGACGCGCTGCGCATGGCGCGCTGGTTCGAGGCGCTCTCGGTCGAAGGAGGCGTGACGGTGCTCACCACGCCCGACGCGCAGACGACCTCGACGCTCGAGGCGGCGGGGCTGGCGATGCCCGTGCACGCCGCGCCGACGCGAACCGGGCTCTCCCGCGCGCTCGCGGAGTTGAAGTCGAAGCTCGCCCGCCGCACGCGCCCCGCGACGGTCTTCTTCTTCTACGCAGGCCACGGGCTCACCGGCCGGCTGCTGCTCGAGCCCGAAGCGGGTGACGAAGCGAGCATCACCGGCAAGGAGCTCAAGCTGGCGCTGATGGAGCTGGGCGCCGACCACGTCGAGCTGTTCATCGACGCCTGCCGCTCGCAGAGCCTGTTCACCGAGCGGGGTGGGCCCGACCTCTCGCAGGAGATTGCGTCGCTCGAGGCGCGCGCGGCCTCGACCTCGTTCGGCGTGCTCACCGCCGCGCAGAGCGACAAACCGGCTGGTGAAGCGAGCGACCTCATGGGCGGCTTCTTCTCGCACGTGCTCGCGTCGGGGCTCGCTGGCGCGGCCGATGCCGACGGTGACGACGTCGTGCGCTTCGGTGAGCTCGCCGCCTTCGTCGCGTTCAACACCGAAGGCCTCACGGGGCAGCGGCCATGGTTCGAAGCCCCCGGTGGCGACCTGCGCGCGCCCGTCATCAGCCTGGGTGGAACGACGCGGCTCGTGCTGCCCGAGAGCACGCAAGGCCGCCTGCGTGTCTCGTCTCCGAGCGGGCTCCCCGTCTTCGCCGAGCTGTTCAAGCCCGCGGGCAGGAAGATGACGCTGACGCTCCCCTCGGGCCGCTACCAGGTGCAGCGGCGCGATGGAGAGGTGGGCAGCGCCGCCGACGTCGAGCTCGTCTCGGGCGAGTCGCGCACGGTGGGCGCGCTCATCGACTCGGCGACGAAGCGCACGCGGGAACGTGGAGAAATCGACTGGGAGCCGGTCTCGTTTCAGAGCCCGTTCTCACAGCAGGTCGTCGCCGCGCTCGATGCCGGGTACGTCTCGGGCCGGCCCAACGTGCTCTCGAGCCGCGTGCGCGCGTTCGGCGTCGACGCGTCGTACGTGTTGTCGCCGACGCCGTTCGGCTTGCCGGGGCTCGAGCACGGCGTCGAGGTCGGTGCTCGGCTCCACTTCGGGCACCTCATGGTTGGGCTGCGTGGAGCGTTCCGCAGCTCATCGGCGAACGACGCGCTCTATCGCCGCGTGGCCGTCAACGCGCGTGGCGGCTGGCGCTTTCTGCTCTTCGATGAACGCCTGGCCGTGACGCCGTTCGGCGCCGCCGGCTTCAAGACGATTCTGCGGCTCGCCAACGCGCGCGTGAGCGGCGACCCCTTCGCTCCGTCGCTCGGAGCCGGCCTGCTCGCCGAGGGCAACCTGTTCACGTGGCTCTCGCTGTGGCTCGAGGGCCGCTTCGAGGCGACGTGGGTGCAGCTCGACGGCGTGCGCGTGCCCTTCGCTGAACCAGTGGTGACCGCGGGAGCAACCCTATGGTGGTGAAGCGCTTCGTCTTCGTGCTGCTGCTCTCGGGGTGTGGGCTCGAGCCGTTGTCGCGGGAGCAGATCTTCGGCCTGCCGTCGGTGTTGCCGAAGGTTCGTCTGACCGGCACCGCCTCTGACGCCGCCACCGGAGCGCCGCTCGCCCAGGTCACCATCAACGTCGCCTCGGCCTCGGTCGCCTCCGACGCCGACGGCACCTTCACGCTCGACAGCCTCGCCGTCGGCGACTTCGACGGCACGGCGGTGAAGCAGGGCTATGAACGAAAGGACTTCAAGGTCTCGCTCGTCGAGGGCACCAACCGGCTCGTCGTCGAGCTCACGCCGCTGCGGTGTGACGCCTGTGGCCGCCTCGCCGGCTCGGTGACCGACGCGGTGACGGGCGCGCCCCTGCAGGACGTGATGGTGAACGTCGGGCTGCTCTCTGCCACCACCAACGCCTCGGGCAGCTTCTCGCTCGAGGGGCTTCCGTCGGGCGACGTCGACGGGTCGGCCGTGTTCGCGCGCTACGAGCGAAAGACGTTTCGGCTCTCCATCACCCCCGGCGCCAACCGGCTCGACCTGCAGCTCACGCCGCTGCCGTGCGGCGGCTGCGCGACGGGCCTGTGGTGCGAGCCGGTGTCGATGACGTGTCAGCAGCGCGCGCGCGTCAGCCTCAACGTCGTCGACGACTGCACGGGCGCTGCGCTCACCGCGCGCGTGGTGATTCAGGGTCGGGCGACGTGCACGAAAGAGGGCCGTGGCTTCGCCGAGCTCGTCGACCTCACGCCAGGCGGCCCGCAGACGCTCGCGGTGGGCAAGACGAACTACCAGGCGGCGAACCTGATGGTGACGCTCACGCCCGGCTTCAACGCGCTGCCCGCCATTCGCCTCACGCCAGTCGGTGGATGTTCCGTGACGCCGGTCGACGTGCCCTGCACCTGCACGACGCCGGACTGTCAGTAGCGGCCTGAAGGCTCAGCCCAACAACGCTTCCAGTTCGGTCTGGCGCTGGTGCTCGTCTGGCGGCCAGACCTCTGCTGCCGTGCGCCACGCGTTGAGATTCTTCTGCCAGGCCAGCTCGTGCCTCAAGAAGCCAGCAGGGCTTTCGCAGCTGGCATGACCCGCAGCCTGGCTCTGCCAAGCGTCATGGGCTCCGGACTTGGAGAATGGGCGGGGTGTATGCCGGCTCCCCGGCTGCTGCGTCTTTCCCGGGTGAGTGGACAGCGCGTCTTCCATGATGCCGCCCGTGCCTGAGGTCGCTCTCGACTTCGAAGCCCTCGTGTCTGCGCAGCGGCGCGGGCTCGAGGCCCTGGCTCGCCGGCTCGTGTGGGACGCAGAAGAGGCGAAGGACGTGTTCCAGGCGGCGATGACGCAGGCGTGGTCGCAGCGGGCGACCCTGAAAGACGCAGCGGCGGCGCCGGGCTGGCTGCGACGCATCGTCGTGCACCGCGCCATGAGCCACCTGCGCCGCCGGCGGTTGTGGAGCGCGTTCTCGAAGCTGCTCCTCGTCGAGCCCGAGGTCGTCGAGCCGGTCGACGACGACGCCGAACGCAACGAGCACCGAGCGAAGCTGGCCGCGGCCCTCGAGGGCCTGTCGCCGAAGCAGAGCACCGCGTTCTCGTTGCGCTACCTCGAGGGGCTCTCGCTCGACGAGGTGGCCGAGGCCATGGCGATGAACCGCGGCACCGTGCGGGTGCACGTGCAGCGCGCGGTGAAGGCGTTGAGAGCGCAGGGCGTTCTGCCTGACAAGGAGCTGCCGTGATGACCTGTGACGACGTGCAGCACGCCGTGAGCGCCGACGAGCCGACGCTGGAGACCGCGGCGCACCTGAAGACCTGCGCCAGCTGTGACGGCTTCGCCAGCGACCACCTCGCCGCGAAAGCAGCCCGACACCTCGAGCCCCGCCTGCGCACCCGCCTGCGTCGCCGCGTGGTGCTGTTCCGTGGCCTCACCGTGCTGCTCGCGGTCGTCGGGGTCTCCGGCTTCGTGGTGCTCCGGCCGGCGCCAGCCGTGAACGAGCCCGTCATCGCCGCGCCCACGCCTGCGCTGCGGGTCGAGACCGAGCTCGTCGCCTCGGCGCCAGCCGACCATGACCGCGAGTGGAGCGCCTTCGTCTCGTTGTCGCAGCAGCTCGAACACGACCTTCACCGTGACGTCACCACCAGTGACGCCACCTACGCCGCCTTCGGAGCGTTGCCACAGTGGCTCGCGCCGTCGTCCACCCCCACCCTGGAGAACTGACATGAACCGTTTCCTTCCTGCCGCTTCGTTGCTCGCTGCGTCGCTCGCGTTTGCCCAGCCCGGGCCTGGCCCCGGCCCCGGTGGACCTGGAGGCCCGCCACCGCCACCGCCTGGCATGGGTGGTCATCACGGCATGGGCGGCCCTGGCGGCCCCGGCTTCGGAGGCCCCGGCATGCACGGCCCCATGGGCATTCCCCCGCCCGTCGCCGCGAAGCTCGGCCTCAGCCCCGAGGTGACGAAGCAGGTGCGTGAAGCCTCACTCGACGCGAACGAGGCGCTCATCACCCTCGAGGCCGACCACAAACGCGCGCAGCTCGAGCTCGAGCGGGTGCTCGGCGAACCGAAGCCCGACGAGTCGAAGGTGATGCAGAAGCTCGAGCTCATCTCGAAGGCCGAGCTCGCCGTGCGGAAGAACCGCGTCGGGTTGATGCTCAAGGTGCGCAAGCTCATCGGCCCCGAGGCCTGGGAGAAGCTGCAGGCCGAGATGCCGGGGCCCGGTGGTGGCCGCATGGGGCCTCCGCCGCCTCCGCAGACGCCCTGAGCCAGCGTATGAAGCGGTGTGCCCTCGACCCGGTGCCTGCTGCTGCTCGCAGCGCTGCTCCCTGCTGACGTTGCCTGGGCGCAGGCCACCTTCACCGACGGCTTCGAGGGCCGGCTCTTTCGAACCGACGCACCGCCCGGCGTGTGGGACTTCATCGGCCTGCAGTACCCGAACCAGCAGATGGTGACGGAAGGCTCGGCGGTGAAGCGCGGTGTGCTCGGCCTGCGCGCCATCGACAACCACGGCGACGCGGGCGTCGACTCGCAGGTGGTGCTCGGCCGCAACATCAGGGGCAGTGGCAATCAGTACACGCGCGTGTGGTGGCGCGTCAGCGCGTCGAACGGCGTTCCCGGCGCGCTCAGCTTCTTGATGACGCAGGGCAACACCACCGTCGGCACGCTCGCCGAGACGAAGTGGAACCCGGCGACCAACGAGGTGCGCCTCGTCTGCTTCGACCGCAACAGCATGTTCTTCAGCCCTGCGTCGCCGACGACGGTGGTGCCAGACGGCAGCTTTCACCTCATCGAGCTCGCGCTGGTGAACGTGGGCACCGTCGCCGCCACCTGCAGCTACGCGGTCGACGGCAGCGAGCGCGCGCGGCAGCAGTACGACCACACCGGCACGCAGTTCGCGAACATTCTCGTGGGCCCCGTCTACGGCGAGTCGGAGTGGACCGGCGTGATGGACTACGACGACTTCGCGGCCTCTTCGACGCCCATGGCCAGCCGCGTCGACCTCACGCCGACCGTCTTCACCCATCGGGCCTGCGAGCCAGTCACCATTCGAACGCTCTCGTCCTTCACGGCCGGGCCGGCGCCCGTGGCGACGCAGGCGAGGGTCTCGGTGGACGTCGACGGTGGCGCCGTCTTCAGTGATGCCCGGTGTCTCCTGCAGCTGCCAGGCGCGCTTCAGTTCTCGCCCGGCACCTCGAGCCAGACCGTGTTCCTGCGCGCTGACGTGCTCAACGGCCTCTCCATCAGGCTCCTGTCGGACGACCTGGTTGGCGCGGCGCCACAGGTGACGGTGGTGCGGCCAGATGCTGGCGTCGTCGACGCGGGCATCGTCGACGCGGGCACGCTCACAGATGCAGGGGTCGCCGATGCAGGGGTCGCCGATGCCGGCCTGGCCGACGCGGGCGGAGCGCTCGACGCAGGCGCGCTGGATGACGCAGGTGCCCAGGCCGATGCAGGGCTGACGACAGACGCCGGAGCTGCCGACGCCGGTTCCGATGCGGGAACGCCGCTCGATGCAGGAGCGCCCGGTGACGCCGGAGTCTCTTTGGGCGCGACCGACTACGCCGTGGGCTGTGGGTGCGCCGCCGAGGGTGGAGCGCTCGCCGTGTTCGCGGTGCTGCTGCTGCTCACGAGGCGTCGAGCGTGAACGTCGGCACCAGCGCAGCGCCGCCGCCGTTCCATCGCTCTGCCACCGTCACGGCCTGCCGCACCGACGCTGCGAACCCTTCGAGGTTCAGCCCCGCTTCGTCGTGAAAGGCCGGCAGCAGCTCGGCACCCGACGCGAGCAGCTTCATGGTGCCGCGTGGCTCTGCGCGCGTCGCCTTCACGCAGCCGGCCGCCACCATGATGAGCGCCTGCAAGAGCGTGCGGTCGAGCCCGGCCTCGCGTCGCCACGCCGTCTCCCACACCTCGTGCGCTTCGAAGAACCGCTGCGCGTTGAAGTGCTCGCGGCCGACCTTCAGCGCCTGCGCCGTCTCTGGAGTCATCACGAAGAAACGTAGCGCAGCGTTAGGCTGGCCGCCCTCATGGCCGACGACCTGAAGGTTCTTCGCGAAGCCGTTCAGCGACACGAGCAGACGAAGCACCCACGCTGGGCGCGGCTGGCGCAATGGGCGTCGGCGCGGCTCGAGGCGAGTCAGCCGCGGGCCCACGTCGGCGCGGGCGGCAAAGCGGCTGACACCCAGGCGTGGCTCTCGCTCGAAGAGAAGCGCGACCTGCTCGACCTGCCGCGCCTCTTCGCCGCCATCGTGCCCTCGGTGAAGTCGGGCCCTGCCGCCGAGCGCGTGAAGTTGCTCGCGCGGTGGAAAGACCCACGCGTCGTCACGGGCGTTCTGGGCCTGCTCGAGAAGCCTGGCCGCAGCGCGACGACGACCCTGCCGTTCTTCAAGGCGTGCATCGAGGCGCTGAAGACGTCGGGCGACGTGCGCGCGCGTGAGGGGCTCGTGAGCCTGTCGGGCCGCTACAAGGCCATCGTCAACTCCACCATGGGTGAGGTGGTGGCCGCTCACTGTGCGAAGGCCGCTGAGGCGATGACGCTGCTGAAGGAGCCGCAGCTCCCGCTCACCGACGCGCAGCGGCTCGACGTGCTCGAGCAGGGCTACGACGTCGAGAAGCGCGCGACCGACTCGAAGGCCAGCGACGTCAAGCGCGAAGCAGAGCGACGACGGTCTGCTCGCTGCCATCTACGCGAACCCCGACGACGACGGGCCGCGGCTCGTGTTCGCCGACGCCCTGAGCGAGCGCGGTGACGAACGAGGCGAGTTCATCTCGCTGCAGGTGAGGCGGGCGGCGGGGCAGGGCTCACTCGAGACCCTCGCGCGCGAGCAGGCGCTGTATCGCGACCATCAGCGCGTCGCTGCGTGGAACCTGCCGCTCTCGTCGGGTGGCGACGTCTTCGTGCATCGCGGCTTCCCCTCCATCGTCAGGGTCTCGGCTCGCAGCGCCAGGACCATCATCGGCTCACCGGCGTGGGCGACCGTCGAGACCATGGCGCTGCCCAACGGCGTGTCGGCGAAGCAGCTGTTGGCGCTCGTCGGCGACCCGGTGATGTCGCGCGTTCGCCGCGTCGAGAACCTCAACCGCGAGAACCGCGAGAAGCTGGGTGACGCGCCGCGCCCGTGGTGGAGCGACGTCTCGCTCTCGTTCACCCACGACGAGCGGTTCTCGTCGGCGGTGTTCGCGCCGCAATGGCCTGCGCTGACGGCGTTGTCGCTCATGCTCTCGGGCGGCGCGCTCGAAGCCGACGCGTTCACCCACTTCCCGAAGCTCGAGTCGCTCTTCCTCACGTACTACCAGCAGAGTTGGAGCTTCGAGTGGCTCGAGAGCCTGCCGCCGCTGAGGCAGCTGTCGGTGAAGGGCAACGCGTACCAGTCGTGGCCCGCAGGGCTGCTCGAGCGGCACCCGAAGCTGCAGTTCCTCGGGCTCTCGGCCGCGCCTCCACCGGGCAGCGTCGAGGGCCTCTCCATCGACACGCTCGACCTCGGCAACCCTCCACCCGAGGCGCTCGAGGCGGCGTCGAAGGTGCTCGGCCGGGTTCGGGTGCTGACGGTGTCGTCGACGCGCTGGCGTCACCTCGTCGAGCGCTGCCTGCCGGTGTGGACCCGGTCGACCCTCGAGCGCGTGAACCTGAGCAGTCACCTCTGGCTCGAGCGCGCGCCCGCCGGGTGGCGGTTGTGCTGCTGCTTCTCTGCGCTGCAGCTCGACAAACCCGGTGAGCCGCAGCTCGGGCTCCAGGGCCTCGCGAGCGTTCCCGGCATCGAGCGCCTGGTGCTGGCCCCGCTGCACGTGACTGTGCTGCATGGGCCCAACCCGCTGCCGACCGACGAAGAGACGGCGTGGCTTCGTGACGCGTGGGGTGCCCGGCTCGAGGTGCTCCCATCGAATCCATGGTTGCTCGCGCAGGCGGCTCGGCAGCGCAGGCCCTGACGACACGGTACGCGTGGTCGTCGCGGCTGTGACGGCCTAAGACGAGGCCTTCGAGTCCCGCGGAACGTGGCTCGTGCGTCTTCATGCTCCAAGGAGTTCTCATGCGCCCGCTGTTCATCACGCTCACGCTGCCCCTCCTCGCCTGCTCCAGTGCGATGACGATGCGCGCCATCACCCCCGATGAGGTCGTCGCGCGCGGTGACTGCCCGGCCGTCATGGGCGCTGGCACCCAGCACACCGCCAACGTCACCGCCGACGAGACGTGGACGGCGGCCGCCAGCCCGCACGTCGTCAGCACGCTGCGCATCGAAGCGAACGTCACCGTCGAGGCCTGCGCCGTCGTCGTGCTCAAGAAAGACGCCATCGTCTCGGTGGGCAACAGCGGCGCCACGGGCAAGCCGGGCAAGCTCACGGCTGTCGGTACGTTCGACGGCGTGAAGCTGCTGCCCGTCGTCGTCCGCGCCGAGAACGCCGGCGAGCGCTGGGTGAGCCTGTTCGTGCAGGAGACCGGCGCGCTCGACCTCTCGTACACGGCCCTCTCGAGCGGAGGCAGCCGCAACGCGAACTCCACCAACGCCGTCATCGAGGCGCGCGGCACCCAGGCAAAACCGCTCCAGCAGAAGCTGCGCACGAAGTACGTCGTCGTGCGTGACTCCGGCAGCAACGGCATCACGCTGCGTGGCTACTCGGCCTTCACCGACGACTCCGAGAAGCTCTTCATCAGCGGCAGCGGCGCCGAGACAGAGCCCGACCCGCGCTTCCTCACCGGCTTCCCGCTCGACATTCAGCCCGGCGGCGTCGGCACCATTCCGAAAGACAGCGTGCTCACCGGCAACAAGCGCGACGCCATCTACATTCGCTCGGTCACGCGCCTCGACATCGACGAGACGTTCCCCAACCGGGGGCTGCCGTACGTCTTCAACGGCGAGCTGCTCATGTACGACCTCGGCAAGTCGACGCTCACCCTCACCATCGAGCCGGGCGTGACGATGAAGTTCGAGAAGGAGGGGCAGGGCAGCATGGGCCTCGTGCTCGGTGACAAGGGCTCGGGCGCTCCCGTTCGGCTCGTCGCGAAGGGCACGGCCACCTCGCCCATCGTGCTGACGTCGGCTGCGGCGACGCCTGCGGCCGGAGACTGGCAAGGCATCTACCTGTCGAACGCGCCACCGACGGGCAACGCCGTCGAGTACGTCACCATCGAGTACGCAGGCGGCGCGACCGGCGCCAACGGCTTTGGCTGTGGCCCCGGCACCAACGTCGGTGGGCTGCTCCTCATCGACTGGCGGCCCAGCGAGGCCTTCGTGAAGAACAGCACCTTCCGTCACCTCATCGGCGCGGGCATCGTCTCGGGGTGGACGTCGGATGAGCCCGGCCCCGACCTCTCGCCCAGCAACTCGTTCTCCGACATCGCGCCGATTCCCATGCAGGGCAGCTGCA
Organism: Archangium sp.; assembly: GCA_016793585.1. Next base: position 1,254 of record JAEUJR010000864.1, on the reverse strand, counting down.
ACGTCACGAAGTGGTCGACGACGGCGCCTGCGGGCTGCGGCATGCGCCCCGTCTGCGTGAACTGAGGCGGCGCGTGAGGAGCGCGAGCCGTCAGAACCGCCAGGCGATGCCAACCGTCGGCGCGACGCTCAGGTGCAGCCCGTAGAAGTTCGCGGCGACCAGCGCCTTGACGCTCAACCCGAAGTCGAAGGTGTAACGAACGCCCGCGACCGCGCGCGCTGCGAGCGCCCAGCCGCTGACGTTGTCACCCGGGCTCTGCGCGAAGAACCGGCCCACCGAGAGCCCGACGCCCACCGTCGGCGTGAAGCCCTGCTTGCCGAGGAAGTCGACCGTGAAGGTGTACCGGCCTGCGAGCGCCTGGGCTGCGGCCGGGCCATCGGTGAGCCCTTCGAGGCGCAGGTATTCGACGGCGAGCTCGTGGTTGAAGCGGTCTCCGAACTCGACGCCCAGACTCACCGTCGAGCCGCCGAAGGCGCGCTGCTTCTGCGCGAGCGGCACCCCGACCGCCATCACGCCGCCCTCGACCACGGGGCCCCAGGCCAGCGCCGCCCCCGCCCAGAGGCACAGCATCATCGTCATCAGTCGCATGGCGGGTGGGTTGCCGGCCAACGCGGTGACGATCGCCCTCGATGCGCCGGGGCCAGATCTCCTGAGGTGCACGGCGGGGCTATGCTACGGCGCAGCGCTCCCGTGGCACTCGAAGCAGGCACCAGAGTCGGCCGCTACACCATCAGCCGCCTGCTCGCGCAGGGCGGCATGGCCGAGGTCTATCGAGCCGAGCAGGAGCTCACCAAGGGCATCACGCGCCCCGTCGCCGTGAAGGTGATTCGGCCCGAGTACTCGGAGTCGCAGGACTTTCGCGAGATGTTCCTCGACGAGGCCCGCACCGCCTGCACGCTGAGCCACCCGAACATCGCGCAGATCTACGACGTCGGTGAGAGCGACGACGGCCTGCTCTACATGGCCATGGAGCTGGTGCCCGGCGAGACCCTGGCGACCATCAACCGCACGCTGCGCGACAACAACGAGCGCTTCGCCGACGAGGCCCTCTTCGCCATCGGCATCTGGACGGCGAGCGCCCTCGAGGCCGTGCACGCGCTGAAGACCGAAGGTGGCACCGTCGGGCTCGTGCACCGCGACGTGTCTCCGCACAACCTGCTGCTCTCGGCGACCGGCGGGCTCAAGCTCATCGACTTCGGCATCGCCAAGGCCGCCACCAACCGCAACCTCACCATGCCCGGCGTCACCAAGGGC
>JAEUJR010000588.1 GCA_016793585.1 Archangium sp. | reverse complement strand
AAGATGTTTCGCCCCATGGCGACGGTGATGGCGTGCGCGTTGTTCGGTGCCCTCTTCTACTCCGTCGTCATCTTCCCCGGCGTGCTCTCGCTGTTGATGGGTGACGTCGACCACGGGCCGAAGTGGCTCGAAGCGCTGCGCCGCCGCTACGAGGCGCTGCTGCCGATCGTGCTCGCCTATCGCGTGCCGTTGCTCGTCGGCATGGTGGTGCTGTTCTTCACCTCGATGGTGGCGATGGCGAGGCAGGGCGCCGACTTCGTGCCGCGCATCGACGAAGGCGACGTGGTGCTGACGATTCGCCGGGCGCCCTCCATCTCGCTCACCGAAGCGCGGCGGCTCGACTTCGAGGTGGGGCACGTGATGAAGCGGTTCCCCGAGGTCATCACCACGCTCGCGTTCACCGGCCGCGCCGAACTCGCCTTCGACCCGGTGGGCAACGACAACACCGACGTGCTCGTGCGCCTCAAGCCCAAGGAGCAGTGGACGACCGCGAGCGACCTCGACGGGCTGTCGGAGGCCTTCAAGAACGCGGTGGAGCGCGAGGTGCCCAACACCTTCGTCTCGGTGAGCCAGCCCATCGAAGACCGCACCAACGAGCTCATCTCGGGCAGCCGCGCCGACGTGGCGATTCAGATCTTCGGGCCCGACCTCGACGTGCTGGTCGACCGCTCCAATCGCCTGGGCGAGCTGATGAAGAAGATCCCCGGCACTGGCGACGTGCGCATCGAGCGGCTGCTCGGCATGCCGAACCTCACCTTCACGCCAGACCGTGAGCGACTCGCGCGGTACGGCGTCGAGCTGGCCTCGGTGTTCGAGACGCTCGAAGACGCGCGCGCCGGCGAGAAGGTGGGCGTCATCTACGAAGGCCCGCGCAAGTTCGACCTGCGGCTGACGGCCCCGCCCGCCGAAGCGACGACCGAGGGCTACGGCGACCTCTTCGTCGGCACCAGCGACGGCCAGCTCGTGTCGCTGTCCGAGCTGGGCAAGCTCGAAGACACCGAAGGCCCGGCCACCGTGCGGCGCGAGAACTTCTCGCGCACGGTGCGCGTCGAGGTGAACCTGCGCGGCCGCGACCTGGTGTCGTGGGTCGAAGAGGCGCGCGCGACGGCCGAGCGCGACCTCGCGCTGCCCGGCGGCTACACGCTCACCTGGGGCGGGCAGTTCGAGAACTTCGAGCGCGCGCAGCAACGCCTCGCCATCGTGGTGCCGCTCGCGCTGCTCATCATCTTCTCGATGCTGGTGCTGACGTTCGGCTCGGTGCGGCTGGCGGCGGCGGTGTTCTCGCTGGTGCCGCTGGCGCTCATCGGCGGCGTGGTGGGCCTCGTCGCGCGCGGCATGACGTTCAGCCTGCCCGCGGCCGTGGGCTTCATCGCGCTCGCGGGCGTCGCGGTGCTCAACGGCATCGTGATGGCGACCGACGTGCGGCGGTTGATTCTCGAAGGCGTCGCGCTCGAACAGGCCGTGGTGAAGGGCGCCGCGCACACGCTGCGCGCCGTGTTGACGACGGCGACGGTGGCAGCGCTGGGCTTCGCGCCGATGGCGCTCTCGACGGGCGCCGGCAGTGAAGTGCAGCGCCCGCTGGCGACGGCCGTCATCTTCGGCATCGTCGGCGCCACCGCGCTGATGCTCATCGTCTTCCCCGGCATTCTGCAGCTGGTGCTGCAGGGCTGGAGCCCGGAGAAGACCGTCACCGTCGACGCCCAGCTCGCGCACGAACCCGAGCAGTCGCCGTCGCCGTCGTGACGGTCAGGGCTCGATGAGCTCCATCGTTCGCCACCTGCCCGAGCGAAAGCGCAGCAGCAGCACGAGCGCGAGCAGCCCGATGTAGATGACGAGCCACACCATCGCGCCAATCTCGCCGCCGCCGAACGAGCGTACGGTGAACCAGGCGCCGGGCACGAAGACGAGCCAGGCAATCAGCAGGCGCACCACCAGCGGGTACAGCGTGTCGCCCGCCGCCCGCAGGCACTCGGCCAGTGACGTCGCGGTGGCGTCGAAGACCTGCCACGCGGCGCTCACCATCAACATGCGCACGCCGAACTCCATCACCGCCGCGCCGTCTTCACCGCGTGCGAAGGGAATCAGCAACACGCCTGGAATGAGGAGGTACGTGAGGCCGGCCAGCGTCATCCACACCATCGCCGTGCCTGCGGTGAGCTTCACGACGTGCGGCACGTCGTCTCTGCGGTTCGAGCCGATGGCCTGCCCGACGAGCACCGCGCCCGCGCTCGCGAGCCCGAACGACGGCATGAACGAGACCGAGTTCAACGCGATGACGCTGTTGAGCGCCGCGACCGCCGGCGTGCCCAGCCCCGCCACCACCACGTTGACGAAGAAGACGAAGGCGAGGAACTCGAAGAGCCAGTTGAAGCCCGACGGCAGCCCGAAGCGCAGCATGCGCTTGAACTCCTCCATCGACAGCTTCGGCAACGGCAGGCCTCTGCCCTCGCGCAGGAAGAAGACGAAGAACCCGACGAAGGCGAGCGCCGTCGAGATGCTGCTCGCCAGCGCGGCGCCCTTCACGCCCATCATCGGAATCGGGCCGGCGCCGTTGATGAGCAGGTAGTTGAGAATGACGTTCGCGCCCATCGCGAACAGGTTCGTCACCATGCCCGGCACCGTGCGGCCGAGACCGCCGTAGTAGTTCGCGAGCGCCTCGACGCCGATGCCAGCGCCGCCCGAGAGAATTCGCCAGAAGAGGTACGTCTGCATCAGCGCCTTCACGTCGGCGTCGTACGGCAGCAGCGAGATGACTGGCCCGAAGAAGGGAATCGAGGCGAAGCAGACGAGCTGCGTGAGGCCCGCCACGATGAGGCCGTACCAGCCGTAGCGGCGGGCGCTGGCGGCGTCTCCACGGCCGAAGAGCTGTGACGAGAAGCTCGAGACGATGAAGGTGATGCCCATCGGCAAGATGAGCAGCGAGAACGCGTTCGTCGCGCCCGTCGACGTCGCGGCGAGCGCGGCGGCCCCGAGGTGGGCCACCATGATGGCGTCTGACAGACCGACGACGGTCTGCGACGCGCGCGAGAGCACGATGGGAAGAGCGAGACGCAAGAGCGTCGTCAGCGTGGCGCGTTGGGGTGCTGCGGAACCGTCGGACATGGGCGGGGGCTCGGGCGTGCGACTTAGGCCGCACGACGACGCACGTCACGCAACCTGACGGCGCAGGTCGACTTCAGGTGCTGGCAGCGGAGCCGTGCCGCGCCGGCACTGACATCACTTCTTCGGGCCGGGGGCGGTTGCCGGGCGGCGCAGCACGTCGCCAGCCTTCGCCTTGAGGCCCTTCACGCTGAGCTCGGCGATGGGGCTCTCGGCCAGCGCGTCGACCTTCGCCGGGTCTCTCGCGACGAAGGCCGAGTCCTGCACCGACTTCGTGCCAGCGCTCTGCTCGCCCGCCGGCGGCCCACCCCAGCGCCCGTACACCGGGTTCTTGCACTCGACCTTCCCCTTCCACGGGTACCGAATCGCGTAGCGCGCCTGGAAGTTGTTCATGCTGTCGGGGCGGCTGCCCTGCTCGAGCGCGTTGCGGTCGGTGAGAAACTCCCGGCCACCCACGATGGCGGGCGCGGCCTTGAAGACCAGGTCTTCTCCGAGCGACGTCTTGTCGTAGCGCGCGTGCAGGCGCGTGAGCACGAACTG
>JAEUJR010000859.1 GCA_016793585.1 Archangium sp. | reverse complement strand
GGCGCCGGCACCACGGTCGGCTCGCACGCCGTCATCGAGGGCGACACCACCATCGGTGAGCGGAACCGCATCTTCCACCACGCGTCGGTCGGCGCCGTGCCGCAGGATCTCAAGTACGCCGGCGAGCCCACACGCCTCGTCATCGGCGACGAGAACATGATTCGCGAGTTCACCACGCTGAACATCGGCACCGCCGGTGGTGGTGGGCTGACGAAGATCGGCAACAAGAATCTGTTCATGGCCGACAGCCACGTGGCGCACGACTGCACCGTCGCCAATGGGTGCGTGCTCGCCAACAGCGTCGCGCTCGCGGGTCACGTCGACGTCGCCGACTTCGTCATTCTCGGCGGGCTCTCGGCCGTGCATCAGTTCACCCGCATCGGCAAACACGCCTTCATCGCCGGTGGCTCGATGGTCGCGATGGACGTGCCTCCGTACTGCACCGCGCAGGGCGATCGCGCCGAGCTCGCCGGCCTCAACACGGTCGGCCTCTCTCGCCACGGCATGACCGACGAGCAGATCGGCCGCATCAAAGACGCCTACCGCATTCTCTTCCGCTCGAAGCTGGGGCTGAACGAGGCGATGTCGCGGCTCAAGGCCGAGCATGGTGGGCACTCCGAGATCGAGCACCTGCTCGAGTTCATCGCGTCGTCGAAGCGCGGCATCACGCGCTGAACGTTCATGAGCGCGATCGGCCTCATCGCCGGCAACGGGCGCTTCCCCACGATCTTCGCGCAGGCGGCGAAGGCGAAGGGGCTGGCCGTGCACGCGGTCGCGCACGAGCTCGAGGCTGATCCCTCTCTCTCTCAGCACGTCGACTCGCTCACCTGGGTGAAGGTCGGGCAGGTCGACGGCATCATCAAGGGCTTCAAGGCCCACGGCGTGACGCAGGCGGTGATGGCCGGCGGCATCGGGCGCATTCGCAGCTTCACGCAGGCGAGGCCCGATCTCGGCGCGCTCAAAGTCGCCGCCTCGCTGCGCAGCATGCGTGACGACGAGATGCTCCGCGGCGTGGCCGACTACTTCGAGAAGCACGGCGTGCGCATCGTCGCGCCGACCGACTTCGTGCCAGACGTGCTCGCGGCCTCGGGGCACCTCGCGGGGCCGACACCGACCGATGCCCAGTTGAAAGATGCCGTCGTCGCGCTCGAGGTCGCCGAGGCGCTGGGCCGTGTCGACGTGGGCCAGACCGTGATGGTGAAAGACGGCGCGGTGCTGGCGGTCGAGGCGGTGGAAGGCACCGACGAGGCGATTCGGCGCGGTGGAAGGTACGGAGGCAAGGGCGCGGTGGTGGTGAAGCGCTCCAAGCCCGGCCAGGACCTGCGGTTCGATCTGCCCGCCATTGGCCCGCAGACGCTCGAGGTCATGCGTGAGGTTGGCGCGTCGGTGCTGGTGGTCGAAGCGGGCAAGACCGTGCTCCTCGACAAAGCGCAGCTCTTCAAGTGGGCCGAGCGGCTGCGCATCACCGTGCTCGGAAGGTGACGGCAGTCTCGCCTAGGCTGCTCAGCCCATGGCTGCCGCGCGTCCCCAGGCCTCCGCGCCCTTCGTCAACCGCGAGCTGAACGGTGAACAGCTGCTCGACGAATTGGCCGAGCTTCGCAACGCGCAGATCGCCCAGAAGCACCTCGAAGATCTCGCGCGCGCGCTGCACGAGCTCGAAGGCCGCCGGGTGGCCGAGGCAGTGCTTCAGCTCAAGCAGCTCGCGAGCAACCGCTTCGCAGGCCAGCCCGCCATCGCGTCGTTGCTCGTGCGCTGGTCGACGAAGCTCAAGAGCGAGGTCGACGTCGGGCTGCTGGTCGGCCACCTCGAGCGGCTCGCGCTGGTGTCGGCCCTGCTCGGGGCGTTTCGTCGTGGCGCCGATCGGCTGCCGAAGGGCGGGCGCGCGTGACGGTGCCCGACGACGTGCAGGCGATTCTCGACGGCTGGTCGCCGCGCGGCCGGAAGATCTTCAAGGAGCTCATGGAGGACGCCTCCTCCGAACTCCAGCAGGAGCTCGTGCAGCGCGCGGTGCTGGCCGGCCACACGACGGGCGAGGTGCACGCCTTCGCCGACGAGCTGCGCGGCCTGTCGGACGACGAGTGCTTCGCGGCCTGTACGCTCGATGACGACGCGCCCGAGGACTACACGGTGGCGCAGCTGCTCCGCGCCGAGTCAGACCCGCTGTTCGCCTTCGAGCTCAAGGGCGGCACGCTGACGCCCAACGAAGAAGACGACGCGCCCTCGGCCGCGCTCCCTGCGCAGCGCCGTGAGGTGATGGAGGCGCCCATCGCGCGCGAGCTCGCCGCAGATCCCGTACGCCGGGCGAAGGAGCAGCGGTCGGGCTTCAACGCCGAGTCGGGCGGCTTCCGGTCGATAGTGGCCTCGAAGCCTGCGGCGCTCGCTGCAGCCCCCGTTGCTCCTTCGGGCGCCATGCCGGCGATGCCCGCACCCGCAGGCCGCCTCTTCGAAGATCTGCTGGGTGAAGCGACGCGCGCGCTCGGCGTGTCGTGGCGCGAGGTCGAGCTCGACGTGCCGGGTGGCGTGCCGATCGATCGGGCGCTCCAGCAGGCGGCGAGCGCGCTGCAGCGGGGCGTTCCCATTCCCTGTGTCATTGGCAACGCCCAGGGCAGGCCGCTGCGCTACCTGCTCGTGCTGCAGACCTCGACCTCGGGCACCAACCGCGCCTTTCAGCTCTACGAGCCGTTCTCGCAAGAGCTCGTCTGGGCCAACGAGAAAGATCTGCTCTCGCGCGGCGAGCTGCCCTTCGACAACAAGTCATTGCGCCGGCTGCTGCGCATGGCCCTGCCCAACGCGCGCGGGCTCTGACGGCAGCACCACCTTCTTGAGCTCGACCACGGCGAAGACGAGCGCGCCGGCTGCTGCGAGCCGCAACCACCAGATCGGCGCGACGGCCTCGGTGTGGAAGAGCCGCTGCATGAAGGGCAGGTACGTGAAGGCCACCTGCACGACGAGCATCACCAGCGAGCCCCACCACACCCACTTGTTGCCGAAGACGCCGAGGCGCCACAGCGGCCTGGTGAGCGAGCGGCAGTTGAAGAGGTAGGCGACACCGACGACGACGATGGCGTTAACGGCGATGGTGCGCGCGGCGGCGATGCTGAGGCGCTCGATCTCGAGCGCCCAGTACCACGCACCGAAGACGAGCCCCGCCGAGAGCACCGAGACGAAGACGATGCGAAAGAGCATGCCGCCGTCGAGCAACGGCGCCGAGACCGGCCGTGGCGCGCGCTCCATCAACCCTGCCTCTCGTGGCTCGAAGATGAGGGCGGTGCCGATGACGATGGCGGTGGCCATGTTCACCCACAGCATCTGCACGGGAAGAATCGGCAGGCTCACGCCGGCGGCGACCGCGATCAGCAGCGTGAAGCCCTGGGCGCCGTTGGTGGGCAGGCTCCACGCGAGGAACTTCACCAGGTTCTCGTACACGCCCCGGCCTTCTTCGACGGCCGCGGCGATGGTGGCGAAGTTGTCGTCGGTGAGAATCATCGCCGAGGCGCGGCGCGCGACGTCGGTGCCCGTGCGGCCCATCGAGATGCCGAGATCGGCCTGCTTCAGCGCGGGCGCGTCGTTCACGCCGTCTCCCGTCATCGCCACCACGTGGCCCTTCTGCTGCAGCGCCTTCACCAGCCGCAGCTTCTGCTCGGGCGCGACCCGGGCGAACACGGCCACGGCGTCGGCGACCGCCGGTAGCTCGGCGTCGGAGAGTCTCTCGAGCGCGAGCCCCGAGATGGCCTCGAGCGCGCCGCTGGCGTCGCGCCTTCCCTCGATGCCCAGCTGCGCCGCGATCGCTGCCGCGGTGGCCGCGTGATCGCCGGTGATCATCTTCACCTTGACGCCTGCCCGCTGACACGTCGCGATGGCAGCGCTCGCTTCGGCGCGCGGCGGGTCGATCATGCCGACGAGCCCGAGGAAGACGAGGCCCTCGTCGAGGTGCTCGTGCGTCACTTCCCGTTCGGTGGCGTCGGCCTGCCTTCGGGCGATGCACAACACCCGCAGCCCCTTCGCCGCGAGCGCCTCGACCTGTTTCGTCACCCGCTCGGGGTGCAGCGGCGCCACGCCGTCGGCCGTACGCGCCGTCGCGCACCGCTTGAGAATCGACTCGGCCGAGCCTTTCACCCACACGAAGCGCCCGCCGGGCCCGTCGTTCAGCGACGCCATGTACATGTGCTGCGACTCGAACGGCAGCAGGTCGAGCCGGTGGTGGTGGCCCAGCTGCTCCGAGAGCCCGGCCTTCTTCGCAGCCACGAGCAACGCCGCCTCGGTCGGGTCGCCTTCCACCTTCGTGCGCCCATCGACCATCACCAGCCGCGTGTCGGTGCAGAGCGCCGCGCCGAGCAGACACTCGTGCCCCACGGCGCTGGCCACGTCGCTGCCTTCGAGCGCCCCCGGCGCGTCGTAGCCGATGCCCGAGACGGCGAGCTCACCCTCGGCCGTCCACACCGCGGTGACCGTCATCTGGTTCTCGGTGAGCGTGCCGGTCTTGTCCGAGCAGATGACCGTGGTGCTGCCCAGCGTCTCGACCGCCGGCAGCTTGCGAACGAGCGCGCCGCGCGTCGCCATCGCCGAGACCCCCACCGCCAGCAGCACCGTCACCGCTGCGGGGAGCCCCTCGGGAATCGCGCCGACCGCCAGCGCCACGGCCGCGTCGAAGCTCTCGAGCACGCTCGCCCCGCGCAGCGCCTCGAGCCCGATCATCGCAACCGCGACGCCCAGAATCACCCAGAGCAGCAACCGGGAGAGCGCCTCGATGCGGCGCGTGAGCGGCGTCGACATCGCCTCGACGTTCGCGAGCAGGTCGGCGATGCGGCCGGTCTCGGTCGCGTCACCCGTCGCCACCACCACGCCCGTCGCGGTGCCGTAGGTCACCTGCGTGCCCGCGAACGCGAGGTTGGTGCGATCGCCGAGGGCGGTTTCGTCGGGCAGCTGCGCCAGCGTCTTCTGCGTTGGCACCGACTCGCCGGTGAGGGCCGCCTCTTCGATCTGCAGCTCGCGCGCCTGCAGCAGCCGCAGGTCGGCGGGCACCGAGTCGCCCGACTGCAACGACACCACGTCGCCGCACACGAGCTGATCGCTGGGCACCCTGCGTTTGACGCCGTCTCGAAGCACCGTCGCCTCGGTCACCACGAGCTGGTCGAGGGCGGCGATGGCCTGCTCGGCGCGTGACTCCTGCAGGTAGCCGATGATCGCGTTCGCGAGCACCACGATGGCGATGACGGCCGCGTCGAGCGGGTCCTCGAGCACCGCAGACACGACGGCCGCCGCGATGAGGATGACGACGAGGGGTTGGGTGAACTGCGCCACGAAGCGCCGCACCGCAGAGGGCCCACGCCGGGTCGAGAGCCTGTTCGGGCCCTGGGTCGCGAGCCGTGCCGCCGCTTCCTCCGCGCTCAGGCCCCGTTCGGCGTTCGACTTCACCGCGGTCACGACGGCTGCCGCGCTCTGGGCGTGCCAATGCATGGGCGACCTGTCGAGTCGTCGGGCTGGCCTGTCAACGCGAAGTGGTCGGCGCTAAACCGCTTCACGCCATGGCTCGACTGCTCGCTTTTCTGGTGATTGTTGTTGCCTCGCTCTCACAGGCCGACGCCATCGACGTCGCGCTCGTCAACACCGTCATGAAGGGCAAGGGCAGGCCGCAGGTGAAGGTGTCGATCCTCGAGCCGATCGCCGGCTTCAAGCTGAACCTCACCCGCAGCGACGGCAAGGCGTTCGAGTGGAAGGGCGGCGGCAGGCCCGGCACCACGCGCACCATCGAGCTCGAGCAACCGACCGGCAAGTTCACCTGGAAGGGAGAGCTCACCCTGAACTTTCCCAACGCCAGCACCGGCAACATGCCGCTCGAGTTCGAGACGGTGATGGCCGTGCCCCTCGAGCTGAAGGTCGACAAGGACAAGGACGTCGACCTCGAGAAGCGCACCGTCACGTTCAAGCTCAACAACCCCGCGGGCAAAGCCGAGCTCAAGGTGTTGATGGACACGGGAGACTTCGCGTTCGACGCAGAGATTCCCTTCGAGGGGGAACCGCCCGGCACGCCGCTCACGGTGAGCTGGCCCGAGAAGCCCGGCAAGCCGCTGAAGATCAGCCTCAAGGCGTACGACACGCTTGGCGTCTTCATCGGCATCGACTTCTTCCCGTGGAGCTTCGAGATTCCCCACGACGACGTCACCTTCGACACCGGCAAGTGGGACATCAAGGCCGAGGAGCAGAAGAAGCTCGACGAGTCGGCCGGCAAGGCGCTCGACGCGATTCGCAAGTTCGGCAAGTTCGCCGAGGTCACGCTCTTCGTCGCCGGTCACACCGACACGGTGGGCCCCACCGACAGCAACCGCACGCTCTCGCTCAACCGCGCGCGTTCGATCGCGGCGTACTTCCGCAAGAAGGGCATCTCGATTCCCATTCGCTACGAGGGCTTCGGTGAGGAGTCGCTGGAGGTCGCGACCAACGACGAGACCGACGAAGTGAAGAACCGGCGCGTGCAGTACATCATCGCCATCGACCCGCCGCGCCTCTCGGGTCGGCTGGCGCCGAAGTGGCAGCGCTTGTAGCTACTGGTTCACGTTGAACGAGACGTCGGCCGGCGCTTTTCCGTCGACCACGATGTCGAACGACTCGACGCGTTTGGGGTGCTGCAGGGTGACCTTGTGCTTCCCGACCGGCACCTTGAGCTGCCGCGTGCCCTGCACCTCACCCGTCTTCTTCCCGTCGATGAACATCTCGGCGAAGGGAATGGCCTTCACGTTGAGCAGGCCCATCCGCGGCGCGGCGGCCACGGGCTTCGGCTCGACCTTCACCTCGGGTTTGACCTCGACCGGCCTGGGTACGACGACGGCCTCGAGCGGCGGCCTGGGGTCGAGCGCGGCGATCACGCCGGCGTCGATCACGGGCTCGGCGACCGGAGGCGGCTGAAGCGGAGGCTCCGCAGCGACCACCGCCTTCACCTCGGCGACCGGTGCCTTCACGGGCTCGGAGGGCGGCGCCTCGACGCTCGGCGATCTCGTGAGCGCCCACCCGCCGCCGCCCAGCACGACGATCGCGGCCACCACGCTCGCAACCAGCACCACGGGCGATCGCCGCTGGCGTGACGGGTCAGCAGCCAGGGTTGGCGCCGAGTGTTCGGCGGGCATGTCGACCGAGATCGCCCGCGGCTTGAGCACCGTCGGCTCTTTCGTCTTCGCCACAGGCTCGAGCTCGGCCGCTCGTCGGGGCGGCTCCTCCTTCACCGGGTCGCGAACGCGCAGCGTGCCATCGTCGGGCTGGAGCGGTTCGGTGCCGTGCGGCTTGCGCTCGGCCTCGGCGCGTTTGTCGGGCCGCTGAACGACATCGGTGCCCTGCTGCGGCGCGTAGGCGGGGAGCTGATCGGTGCGGCCAGACTGAAGCGGCAGCTCGAGGAGGGGGAGCGGCGCGGTCGCTCCCAGCGAGAGCGACGGGAGCGGGTCGGTGCGCTTCGGGCCACGAATGACGTCGGTTCCAGGCTCGACCCGACCCGCAGGCTCGGTGGCGTTCGGTGACTTGAGCGGCTGCAGCTGCTCCGTGCGCACCCGGGCGGGCTCGGCCAGGTGCGGCGCTCCCTCACCGGGAGTCGCGCGGCCCCTCGCGAGCTCGCTCGACCGATCGACCGCGAGGGTGTCACCAACGCCGAACGACGACGCCTGCGGCACTACACCTCGCTGCACCGCAGGCATCGCGAGGGGCGTCATCGGCCGCTCCTCGGCGGCGATGTCGTCGGCGTACACCTGCTGCAGGAACAGCGAGACCGACGTGTCTTCGACCGACCTCGCCGCGCGCAGCACGAAGGTGCCCAACGCCTTGTCGAACTCGAACGCCGACTGGTACCGCTCGGCTGGCGGCCGCGAGAGCGCCTTCAAGACGATGTCCGACAGCTCGTTGGGCACGTCGGGGTTCAAGCGGCTGGGCGGGGCGATGAGGCTGCTCTGCACCGCCCGCAGCACCGCGAGCTCGCTGTCGCCGTCGAAGAGCCGCCCGCCCGTGAGCATCTCCCAGAGCACCACGCCGAGCGCGAAGATGTCGGTGCGCGAGTCGACCATTTCGCCGCGCGCCTGCTCGGGCGCCATGTACGCGAACTTGCCCTTCAAGACGCCCGGCGCCGTGTGCGTGGTCGACGCCTTCGCGATGCCGAAGTCGGTCAACTTCACGGCTCCATCGAACGAGAGCAGCACGTTGTGCGGCGTCACGTCGCGATGAACGATTCCCAGCGGCTTGCCCTTGTCGCTCAACGAGTGCGCGTACTGCAGCCCACGTGCGACCTGCGCGCCGATCTCGGCCACCAACGTCGGGGGAAACGGAATGCCCCGGTCACGGCACCGCTTGCGCAGATCGAACAGCGACGTGCCGCGCACGTACTCCATGGCGATGAAGTACGACTGCTCGTGTTTCCCGAAGTCGAAGATCTGCACCACGTTCGCGTGGTTGAGCCGCGACGACAGCCGCGCCTCGTTGATGAACATGTCGATGAACTGCTGGTCGCTCGACAAGAAGCCGCGCACGACCTTGATGACGACGTCTTTCGCGAAGCCCTCGGGCCCCGTCGCCTGCGCGAGGTACACCTCGGCCATGCCACCTTCGGCGAGCCGCCGCCTGATCTCGTAGCGGCCGATGGACGTTCCGGGAGCCAACATCGACGGGCGCGACTCTAGCCTGCGAAACCGGGGGTGGCGCGTCAGTTTCGGTGTGCGTGTCGGGCGCCTCGACCGTGCTACACCGAGCACGGGGAGGAGTTCTCGTTTGAACGTGTCTCGGGCGGTGTTGGTCGGGTGTCTCGTCTGCGGCGCAGCTCAGGCGGCCCCGCGAACGCTGGTGGTCGGCGCGGGTGAGTGTCAGAGCGTCGAGCTCGTCACGGGCCTGAACGACTTCAGCGGCGCGTTGCGCGAGAAGCTCAAGAGCGATCTTTACGAGCCCGACGTGGTGCTCGACATCGTGCGGCCCAGGCCCACGCGCAGCCTCGAAGACGTCGAGCGGCAGGTCGAGTCGGCGCGCACGCTCTTCTACAATGGCCAGAACGATCGGGCCCTCGACCTGCTCAAGCAGGCCCTCTCCGAGCTCGAGCGCGCGCCCATCGCCGGTCAGCCGTGGAAGGTCGCCGCGCAGGCGCTGGCGCTGCAGGGCGTCGTCTCGCAGACGATGGGGAAGAAGGCCGACGCGATCGACGCCTTCCGCCGCGTGCTCCGCGTCGACCCGACGCACGCGCTCAGCACCGACGAATATACGCCGAGCGTGATCGCCCAGTTCGAGGTGCTGCGGAAGGAGCTGGCCCGTCAGAAGAAGTCGACCGTGCAGGTGCAGTCGTCGACGCCCGGAGCCGAGGTGCTCATCGAGGGCCGGGTGATGGGCGTGACACCGCTGAAGCTCGAGCTGCCCGCGGCTTCGTACCGGCTGATGGTGAGAACCGCCGATCGCGCCTCCTTCCTCCGCGTCGTCAGCGTGCCTCGCGACAGCCAGGTTCAGATCGATCTCGCCACCGAAGGCGTGCTCTCGGCGCAGGCGCCGCTGTGCCTCGGCGCGAAGGACAAGGCCGCCGAAGCCGCAGCGCTCAAGCTCGCCAACACCGTCACGGCCGACGATCTCATCGTGGTGCGGCTCGAGGGCGCCAGAGGCGTGCCGGGCCAGTTCGTCGCCTCACGCTACGAAATCCGCACGGGCTCGATGGTTCGAGAAGGCCGGGTGCAGACGCCGTCGCGCGGCAAGCCTGCCTTCGGAGCGCTCGCCACCTTCGTGCTGACGGGGCAGGGGGCAGCGGTCATCGTCAGCCCCGAAGCGCCGGCGCCCATCGCGGTCGCCACGCCCCCGCCGACGCAGCCCGTCGAAAAGACACCCGAGAAGCCGGTCGAAGTGCCGGCGGCGCCTCCCTCCGTGCAGGCCACGACCTCGCTCTCGACGGCGCGGCTCGTCTCGTTCGTGTTGATGGGCGCTGGCGGCGCGACGCTCATCGGAGGCATCGCGGCGTGGTCGACTGGCGCGAGCGATCGCAGCCGCCTCGCCATGCTCGTTCAAGCAAACAAGCTGCCCGACCCGAGTGACCCCGGTCACCGCGAGGCGCTCGACGTCATCTCGCGGGTCGACGGCAACCAGACGCTCTCGTTCTCACTCATGGCGGCCGGGGTGGGAATGGCGGCCGCCGGGCTCGCCACGTTCCTGCTCTTCCCTGCAGAAACGACGACGATCACCGCCATGCCCTCTGCGCAGGGCGGCAGCGTGTTCGTCTCGGGCAGCTTCTGAGTCAGGTCGTCGGCTGCGAGGCCGCTGACGTCTTCGGCGTGACGTTGAGGCGCTTGAGCTCGGCGTCGAGCTTTCCCGTCGCCATGAACGCCCACATCTTCCAGTCGCCCATGAACGACCAGAGCGGGTACGTGAAGGTCGCGGGCCGGTTCTTCTCGATGAAGAAGTGGCTGACCCACGCGAAGCCGTAACCCCAGAAGAGCGCCCCGAGCGCATAGAGGGGCTGCAGCGTCACCACCGCGCTCACCACCGTGAGCAGCGCGAGGCACGAGCCCACGAAGTGGAACCAGCGTGTGGCCGGCAGGCTGTGTTCACCGAGATAGAAGGGCCAGAAGGCCTCGAACGACTGAAAGCGGTCGGTGCTCATTTCGCGAAGATCTTCCGGAAGAGGCCCACGATGCCCGACTCGTTCGTGCTCTTGAGCTCGTCGACCTTCACCTCTTTGCGCTGCCCGGGAGCGCCGGGCGCCAGCGACTCGGCCTGCTTCAGCCCCTTCTTGCGCGAAGGGTCGAGCGACATCGCGCTGAATTCGTCTTCACCTTCGTAGGCCACCTGGGCTCGTGGCCGCTCGTTCGGAGCGGAGGGGGTGGATCCTGTCGGAATCTTCGGGTTCGCCATTCCTCCTACATACGGAGGATCTGCCGGTGAGCGCAAATCAACCTGCCCAAAACGTTGACCACCTTGTCCCACCGTGGGAGCGTCGCCGCCTGATGCTCGGGGCACGTCTCGCCATCGTCCTCGCCGCGGCCACACTCTGTGCGGCCTGTGGCCCGGTTCAATCGACCAGCTTCCTGATGGATGCCGAGACGATGCTCGAGGCAGCCCGGACGGCGCAGGCCGAGAAGCTCGCTCCGTACGAGTGGACTGCTGCGAACCTCTACCTCCACAAGTCGAAGGAAGAGGTGGGCTACGCCGACTTCGAGCAGGCGGTCGACTATGCGAAGAAGGCCGTCGACTTCGCCACCCGCGCCCGTGACGGCGCCGTTCGCACCGTGCGGCGCACCGAGGCTCCCGCGCCCGTGAACGCGCCGACCGCGAGGCCGGAGTGATGCGTTCAGTCTTCCTGGGCCTCTCGCTGCTGCTGACCGCGGGCTGCTTCAGCTCTGCACAGATTCGCGCCTCGGCCGACATCATCAAGGGCGACATCGAGCGCGCGAAACGCTCGGGCGCCATGCGCTGTGCCCCCCGTGAGCTCGCCTCGGCCGAAGCCAACCTCGACTTCGCGCTCGGTGAGCTCGAGCAGGGCAACTCGAGCCGCGCGCACGACCACATTCTCGACTCCGAGACCGCGTCGAAGAAGGCCCTGCTGCTCTCGAAAGACTGCGCCCCGCGCCAGGTCGTCGTGAAGGAGCCGCCCCAGCTCGTCGTGAAGATCGAAGAGACCGACACCGACGGCGACGGCGTGGTCGACAAAGACGACAAGTGCCCGCGCCTGCCCGGCCCGCCCGAGAACAAGGGCTGCCCGGTCGAGGCTCCGAAAGATCGCGACGGCGATCTCATTCCCGACCCTGCCGACTCGTGCCCCGATCAGCCGGAAGACAAAGACAACTTCCAGGACGAAGACGGCTGCCCCGAGGCCGACAACGACAACGACGGCATCGTCGACGGCGCCGACAAGTGCCCGGTCGAGGCCGGCCCGATTCAGAACTTCGGCTGCCCCGTCACCGACAAGGACGGCGACGGCATTCCCGACGACAAGGACAAGTGCCCGAACGAGCCTGAAGACAAGGACGACTTCCAGGACGAAGACGGCTGCCCCGATCTCGACAACGACAGCGACGGCATTCCCGACTCGAGCGATCGCTGCAAGCTGGTCGCTGAAGACAAGGATCTGTTCGAAGACGACGACGGCTGCCCCGACCCCGACAACGATCAAGACACGGTGCTCGACGACAAGGACGAGTGCCCGAACCAGCCCGGCCCGGTCGACAACAAGGGCTGCCCGAAGAAGTACTCGCTGGTGCAGGTCACGAAAGATCGCATCGAGATCAAGAAGCAGATCAACTTCGCCACCGGCAGCGCGAAGATCGTCGGCGCGGTGAGCCAGCAGATCTTGAGCGAGGTTGCCCAGGCGCTGAAGGACAACCCGAACATCAAGCGGGTGCGCATCGAGGGCCACACCGACTCGGTGGGCGACGACGTGAAGAACATGCGCCTCTCGCAGGCTCGTGCCGACTCCGTTCGCGCCGCCCTCATCAAGCTCAACATCGACCCCGCACGCATGGAGTCGGTCGGCTTCGGTGAGACCAAGCCCATCGCGAGCAACAGCACCGCGTCGGGCCGCGCAGAGAACCGCCGCACCGAGTTCAACATCGTCGAGCAGTGATGTGGGCCCAGGTGGCAGCACGCCCTCCTTGAACGGGCGCGGTTGGCTGTCACACTCATGGCTCCCGCACCCATCAGCCGTTCGAGAGGTTCTTCATGCGACGTGTGTTGCTCGTGGGCCTGCTCGCCGCCGCTTCTGGCTGCGAGGGCATCATCGGCGAGGTGACTGGCGAGGGCATGACGCCAGACGAGACGGGGCCCGCGCCCGATCTCTCCTGCACGCCCTCCGACTACGTCGGCATTCGGCTCGAGGCGATCGTCGAGGCCTACACGACGCAGGTTCATCCGACCGTGGTTGGCGCCGAGCGCGGCTGCATCGCCTGTCACGCCTCGACGTCGAGCCGCATGTTCGTGGTGACCGAAGACGGCACCGAGACGTTCCACCGCCTGCGCGCCGCGAACTGGTTCAAGGATCAGCCGGGCAGCTTCGTGTCGCGCCTCACCAACCCTGACGTTCGCACCCGCATGCCGCAGGGCCTGCCCGCCTGGTCGAAGGCGCAGATCGAAGCGGTCGCGCGGGTGAGCTGCATGATCGAGGGCCTCGAGCAGAGCGGCGGGCTCGCGGCCGACGAGCAGTTTCCCCCCGAGCTGCTCTCGGCGTGGGACGGCGGAGCCAACGGCGACTACGACAACACCTTCATCAACTACCTGCAGCTCAAGGCGAAGGTCGCGTCGGTCTTCAGCGACGACTGGCACCGCGCGGCGGCGTTGCCCGACGGCGGCGCTGGCGCCATGGAGGACCGGTTCGACAAGAACATCGGCCTCTTCGGTGGCGTGAACTTTCGCTCGAACTTCGTCGAGGCCCGCGCGTCGACGCCGGAGTTCCTGCTGGGGCTCGATCAGCTCGCTCCCGATGTCTGCGGCCGCGCCGCGAGCGCGAAGACTGGCCCCTTCCAGGGCATCGACGTGGTGGCGCCGATCATCGACGTGCCCGCCGAGACGACGACGACCTTCGAGGCCGAGACGGTGAACATCGGCAACCGCGCGAACGTGGGCAGCGCCTCGACCAACCCGGCAGGCTTCTTCTGCTACACGAACTGCGATCTCACGGCCGACTTCGACGCGCTCGCGCCGGGTGACTACCGCGTGACCGTGCGGGCGAAGGCCGACAACGACGACGGCGGCAACGGCCCGAAGATCGACGTGCGCCTGGGCGCGGTGCAGGCCTCGATGCCGCTCACGTTCACCGACCAGGCCCAATACGTCGAGCAGTCGGTCGTCATTCGCATCACCGCGGCCGGCCGCCAGCCCGTCACCGTCAGCTACATCAACGACTACGACAACCCCGCGGTGGCCGGTGGCGATCGCAACGTCTACCTCGACCGTTTCACCATCACGGGGCCGCTGGGGCAGGGCACGGGCTCGACGCGTTCGACTGCGGCGAAGGCCGCCATCGACACGCTCTTCCAGCGAATGCTCTTCAGGCCCGCGACGGCGACGGAGCAGGGCACCACGTACACGCTGCTGCGCGATCTCGCCGTGCTGGGCGGCACGCAGCCCGAAGCGTGGAGCGGCGTGTGCGAGGCGCTCGTGCGTCACCCCGACTTCCTCTTCACGGTGCCTCCCTCGTTCGCGTCGGTGACGGGCGCGGCGCGTGAGCGACTCATCGCCGTCGGCCTCTCGCAGCACCTGCTCGGCCGCCCGCCCACCACGGCCGAGCTGAACGTGCTGTCGACGCAGGGCTACCCGGCCTTCGTCGACGCTGCGCTCGCGAGCCCAGACTTCGAGAAGTACTACTTCACGCGGGTGCAGCTGCGCATCGAGAGCCAGGGCACGCCAGAGAGCGACGAGCCCGCCCGCCTGTGGACGCACGTCGTGGTGAATCGCCTGCCCTTCGCCCGAATTCTCGACGCCGACTTCACGGTCGATGGCAACGGCGCGAAGCAGGCGCGGGCCGCGGAGCACGGCAAGACGGGCGTGCTCACGATGAAGGGGTACGTCGGCAGCAAGCCGGGCCTGCCGCACTACAACTACCCCGCGCGCGTGCTGAGCGGCTTCATGGGCACGGTGTTCGAGGTGCCGCCCGAGGTCTTCGACCAGCGCGGCACGGCGACCGCCACCTCGACCGTCGACCCGACCAGCATCTGCTACTCGTGCCACCAGCTGCTCACGCCGCTCGCGCACCAGCGCCTGAAGTGGGCCGACGACGGCAGCTACCGCACGATGGACGAGCAGGGGCAGCCCATCGACGACTCCGATCGGTCGCTCGTCGCCACGTACCCGTACAAGGGCAACGGCATCGAGGCGTTCTCGATCAAGGCCGTGAAGAAGGAGGCCTTCGTGCGCCGCATGATCGCGATGCAGTTCCGCCTGCTGATGGGCCGCGAGCTTCGCTACCGCGACGATGAACGAGATCTGTACCGGCAGCTCTGGGACGTCGCGACGACGAGCCAGGGAGACTTGAAGGCCGTCTTGAGACACGTGGCGTTGTCGCCGACGTTCACGCGAGGTGCGCCATGAAGCGCAGAACGTTGTTGGGAGCCGCCGCCGGAACCGCCATCGGCGTGCTCGACTGGTTGTCCTTCTTCCGTCGGTTCGGCGTGCCGGGAACGCCGAAGACGCTGGGGTTCGCCGAGGCTGCTGCCCAGAACATGGGCGCCGAGCCTCGCTTTCTCATCTACTGGTTCCAGGAGGGCGGCTGGGACAGCTACTCGATGTTCTCGCCGGTCGACACGCCCAACCACGCGCTGCTGACCATTCCCGCGAACACGCTCAACCCGAGCCCCGCGTGGTCGAGCCAGATCTATCGCCCCCGCGGCTATGGCCCCGCCCTGGCGAGCGCCGTCGCGCCCCGAACGCACGCCGCGACCGGCATCACGTACGGCTACCTCGCCGATGACGGCGTCGACCTGCTGCCCGACATGGCGATCGTCTCGTCACATGCGGGCAACACGTTCCACTCCGGTGGGCGCTGGGAGTACCACTACGGCAAGTACGCCTCGTACACGCCGATGACCGCCGCGCGCCGCCCGGTGGAGCGCACCGTGATGCAGGCGTTCTGCGAGGCCTATGGCTCGAGCCTTCCCCTCGCGCACGTGAGCTGGCACCGCTGGTTGTCCGACGGCGAGCTCGAAGAAGCGAACTACCCCGAAGGCACCGGCTACTACGGCAAGCTCGGGCCCGCGTACGCGCACACGAACTACGGCCGCACGCCCACCGAGATGCGCAACCGCCTCGCGCTGCTCGGCAACGTCACTTCGGCTGCCCGCAACGCCCGAATTCGGACGTACACCGACGACCTGCACCAGGCCTTCCTGCAGGACAAGACGGGTGAGACCGCGCGCTCGTTCGACTCGGCCGTACGCATCTACAAGCAGCTCAACGGCAGCAGCGGCGTCGTGGTGAACCCGCAGACGATGTTCACCGATGCCGCCCTGCGCGCGGAGTTCGGAGTGCAGCCCTCCGACGAGGCCACCACGTCGACCTCGGTGAACGGCAACCCCGCCCGCTCGAAGGACTCTCCCAACGTCAACGTGCAGGCCATGATGACCTTCGAGCTGATGACGAAGGGCCTGTCGGCCGGCTTCTTCATCGAGAACCGCCAGATCCGCGGCTACGACACGCATCAAGATCGTCGCGGCATCATGGCGTCGCGCGGGCAGACCGATCAGAAGGCGATGCTCAACAAGGATCTGTGGACGCCGCTGAAGGCGCTCGTGCGCAAGCTCAAGACCACGCAGTACGGCACGAGCGGCAAGTCGTACTGGGATCTGACGACGATCGTGTTGTGCAGCGAGATGGGCCGCACCATTCAGGGCGACGTGGCGTCGATTCTCGCCTCGAGCGACCCTGACGCGACGAAGTACACCAAGATCATGGAGCAGGACTGCTGCCAGCACTGGCGCGTCAACTCCGTCGCGTTCCTCGGTGGCACGGTGCAGGGTGGAAAACAGTACGGCCGCGTCGGCACCTCGTCGCTCGAGGCCATTCCCATTCGGCTCAATGACGGCTCACTCGACCCGTCGTTCGACCCGGTCACGGGCCTCTCGCGCGGCACGAAGGACCCGAACAGCGTCGTCACGCACGCGGGCCACGTCTACGCGACGGCGCTCGATCTCTCGGGCATCAACCCTGCGGGCAAGGGCCTCAACACCGCGCCGCCGATGCCGTTCATCAAGAAGGTGTGAAATCGCGTCGAGCCGTGGGCGCTGATCGCGCATGGCTCGAGCAGTGGTGCCTCTCGTCGTCTTCGTGAGCTGCGCGCCGCTGTTTCCGATTGGGCTCGGAGCCGCTCGGCAGCAGGTGCCGTCATGGTGGGCGCCGGGGCAGAGCGACGTGGTCGTGCTCCAACAGCCCTCGGTTCGTCACTGCCTGGCGATGGAGGGTGGCGAGGTCGCGAGCTGGTACGCTCGGCAGGTCTTCGGCTGATCAGCGAACGCGGTCGCGCTCGGCGAGGCCCTGCGGTTCGTCACCGCTGCTCACCGGCACCACCGCGTCGAAGCGGCCCGAGAGAATCGCGTCGGTGTCTTTCACGCTCTGCGACACTGCATCGACGCTGCTGAGCAGGCCATCGAGCTGCTCGGTGAGCTGGTTCGGGCTCGTCATCGTCAGCGCCTGATCGCGCAGCAGCCGCACCGAGTTCTCGATGAGGTTCATCTGCCCGCGGGCCCGCTGCAGGAACATGCGAATGTCGCGCACGGCGTCGACGCGCTTCTGCAGCACCTGGCTGTTCTTCTTCGCGAGCTCGACGAGCGCAGCGTCGGTGTGGTTGCGCTCGAGCGCCTGCTGCGCCTCGAGCTGTTTGGTGAGCTCCTTGTCCGAGACGGTGCTCAGGTACTCCTCGCTCTTGAGGCACGCGGCCGCCAGCTTCACGAAGCTCTGGTACAGCTGGCCCAGCTTCTCGAGCTCGGTGCGCAGCAGCAGCGCGCTGAAGGTCGGGTTGTTCGCGATGTCGCGCTCGATCTCGCGCTTGAGCTCCTCCAACGCCTTCGCGCGCTGAAAGTCGCGGCCGGTGAGCTCAGACAGCAGCTTCTCGACGCGGGCCTGCTCGAGCTTCTCGCGCTCCTGGCGTGCGGTCTCTTTCACCGCGCGTTGAAACGGCTTCAGATCAGGCCCGACGACGAGCCACAACGCCTCGAGGGCCAGCGCGCCGACGCCGATGAGCCAGTCCTGGGTGACGAGGGCCGTCAGCCCTGCGCCGCCGAGCAGCGACAGGTTGTAGACGTTGAGGAACGCCGACTTCAGGAAGTTCGGCGGGTCGTCGCGCTCGTCCATGACGTCAGAGCCCCACCCGCACGTTGCCCTGCACGTTGAGGCTGTGGAGCATGTCGAGCACCTGCGCCTCGACGCGCTTGAAGTCGGCCGACTGCTTCACCGCCGCTTCACGTGACTCGAAGAAGGGCACCTCGATGCGGTGCAGCACCTTCGCCGGCCGGTGCGAGAGCACGAAGATGACGTCGGCCAGGTACACCGCCTCGCTCACGTCGTGCGTGACGAAGAGCACCGAGTTGTCCTGCGTGCGCAGCACGTCGAGAATCGTCGACTGCATGCCCCACCGCGTCTGCGGGTCGAGCGCGCCGAAGGGCTCGTCCATCAAGATGACGCGCGGCTGGTTGGCGAGGGTGCGGGCGATCGCCACGCGCTGCTTCATGCCGCCCGAGAGCTGCTTCGGCAACGAGTCGGCGAAGTCCTTCAGGCCCACCTGCTGAATCAGCTTCAGCGCGCGCGCCTTGCGCTCTTCGGCCGCGATGCCCTGCAGCTCGAGCCCGTACTCGACGTTCTGCCGCACCGTGCGCCAGGCGAAGCTCGTGTAGCTCTGAAACACCATGCCGCGATCGCGGCCCGTGCCCTCGACCGGCTTGCCGTCGACCAGCACCTCTCCGACGTCGGGCTTCATGAGGCCCGCGACGGCTTTGAGAATCGTGCTCTTCCCGCAGCCAGACGGGCCGAGGAAGACGGCGAGCTCTCCGACGCCCGGCTTGTTCGCGACCGTGAGGTTCACGTCGTCGACCGCGTGCACCGTGCGGCCCTGACGATCGGTGTACGACATCGACAGGTTTCGCAGCTCGAGCTTGGGCGTCGTACCGGCGGCGATGGCTGCGGGAGGCGCGCTCTCAGACATCGACTTCCCTCCACGAGAACAGCAGCCGGTTCAGCGCCCGAATGAGCACGTCGGTGGTGATGCCGATGACGCCGACGACGACGATGCCCGCGAAGCTCCACTCGGGCTTCAGGTGCTGCTCGGCCAACCGCAAGATGTAGCCGATGCCGTTCTGCGGGTTCACCAGCTCGGCGAGAATGATGTACGTCCACGCGATCGCGTTCATCACGCGGAAGCCGTCGAAGATGGCCGGCAGCGCCGCGGGGATCAGCACGGTGCGAATCACCTGACCCTTCGTCGCGCCGAGCGTGAATGCCGTCTGCACCAGCTCTTCGGGCACCAGGCGAATCGCGTCGACGACGGCCGGCAACAGGTACACGACCGTTCCCAGAAAGAGGAACGCCACCTTCTGCGACTCGTCGATGCCGAACCACAGAATGAGCAGCGGAATGAAGGCGGTGATCGGCAGGTAGCGCATCGGCGCGACGATCGGCTCGAACACCCGGTTGATCAGATCGTACGAGCCCATCGCGATGCCCAGCGGCAGCGCGACGATGATCGACAACCCGATGGCCTTGGCGATGCGCAGGCCGCTGGTCGCGATGGCGAGGCCGAGATCCTTCTCGAAGAAGAGGTAGAGCAGGCTCTTCAGCACCTGATCGGGCGCCGGCAGGAAGAAGTGCGGCACCAGCGGCTCGGGCTCTCCGTTACGGGTGACGGTCACGTACGAGAGCACGCACCACGCGCCGACGAGAATCGCGACCGACACGAGCGAGATGAGCCGCGCCGTGCCCTGGGGCACGGCGGTTCGCAGGGCCCACAACGACGGCCTGGCTGCCTGACGCTTGGGGGTCGTCACGGTCACTCGGCGTTCAGCACGACCTTGATGTCCGTGCGGCGGTTGAGCGCCCGCCCGTCTTCGGAGTCGTTGCTCGCGACGGGGTTCGCGCTGCCCTTGCCGACGGTGACGAAGCGCTTCTCGTCGAGGTTGAAGTTCTTCACGAGGTACGCGCGCACGGCGTCAGCGCGCTTCTGCGAGAGCGTCTTGTTCGTCGGCTCGTTGCCGCGGCTGTCGGTGTTGCCCTCGACCTGCAGGTACGTGTTGCCGAAGGCGAGCATGGTGTCGCCGAGCGAGTCGAGGGTGAAGTAACTGCCCGGCATGATCTCGTCGGAGCCCGTCGTGAAGTGAATCGAGAGGCTCTTCTTCACGATCGCGCGATCGCTGATCTTCGGCTTGTCCTTGAACGCGTAGGTCTCTTCGACCTTCTGATCCTTGTACTGGCTCGCGAGCGCGGCGACGAAGCGGCTGTCTCGCCAGTCGGCGGCGTCGACGACCTTCGTGATGACGCCCTTCTTGCGCCAGATGACGAAGGCGCCGTTGAAGAGCGCGTCGAACGACGAGCGCGGGCCCGAGAGGCCGTAGAAGATCGCGTTGTCGGCGAACGCGGTGAGTTTGAGACCCGAGAGCATGCCCGACACGTCTTCAGGAGCGAGCTTGAGCTCGGTCGCCACGATGCGGTTGGTGCCTTCGGGGTCTTCTTTCATCACGCCGATGGCGTCGAACCAGCCCGAGACGAAGTCGGCGATGGCGCGCGGCGACTCGTCGATGATCTGCTGACGCGCCACGAGGGTGTCGGCGATGACGTTGGTCGCTGCGACCGTGCTCACCAGAATGTGCGCCTCGTCTTCACGCGCGCTGACGGCGCCCGAGAGATCGGGCTCCCACGTGACGGCCGCGTCGACCTTCTTCGCCTTGAACAGCGCGGCGGCCTGCGGGGCCTCGGGCACGATGGTGAGGTTCTTCTCGATGTCGGCGCGATCTTGCGGCGAGAGCCCCGACTGCGAGAGCAGGAACAGCAGGAGCCAGTGTGACGGCGTGTACTGCGTGGTGGCGATCTTCTTGCCCTTCAGATCTTCGACCGACTTGATGCTCTTGAGGCTGACGATGCCGTCGCCGCCGCGGCTCCAGTCTTCCTGGATGATGGCCTTGGCCTTGATGTTCTTCTCGGCCAGCACGCTCGCCTCGCGCGCGTAGCTGTCGACCGTGTCCCACATGACGTCGACGTCGCCCGAGATGAAGGCCGCGAGCTTCTGGCTCGGGTCTTCGAAGAGCTTGAACTCCACGTCGAGCCCGTACTTCTTCTTGTAGAGGCTCGCCGCGCTGCCGGGCTTCATGCCTCCGTTCGCGACGATGCCGGGTGCGTGACCGGCCCAGGTGTTGATGGCGACGCGAAGCGGGCGGTTGAGCGTGCCTGCGCCGAGGGTGGCGTTGCCCGCGTTGACCGGCTGCCCACCCTGACGGGGCGCGTCTTCGATGCCGTCTCGCAGCTTCGAGAAGTCGTCCCTGGTGACTTCTTCGCCGCCGCCCGTGCCCTTGGTGCCCGAGCCGTCGTCGACCTTCTTCGTCGCGCCCGAGAACTCGCGCAGCTTGTCGCCGAGGCCGAAGCGGGCGAACCCGATGTAGCCGATGACGCCCAGTGCCACGAGCGCGATGAACACCTTGCCGAATGGAGTCAGCTTCATGTGTGAGACCTCCGACGTCCGTACG
>JAEUJR010000535.1 GCA_016793585.1 Archangium sp. | reverse complement strand
CGGCAACCTCGGCTCCATCGTGCTCGCGGGCGCGGCGGGCAAGGCGCTCGAAGACATCACGGCGAGCGACGTCACGCTGGTGACGCTGCTGATCGACGCGAGCGGGTCGATCGCCGATCGTGGGCTCGAGCAGGCCGTGCGTGATGGGCAGAACTCGCTCATCGACGCCTTCGGCGGCGCGAAAGAGAAAGACTCGGTGCTGCTCGCGCTGTGGACCTTCGGCGGCGATCAGAAGGTCGTGCACTCGTACGTGCCTGTGGAGGACGCGACGAGGCTCGATGCGAAGCGCTATCGCGCGGGCGGCGCGACGCGGCTCTATGACACCTGGTGTGACGCGCTCACGGCCAACGTCGCCTACGCGCAGCGCCTTCGTGATGGTGGCACGCCGACCCGCAGCGTCGTGGTGGTGGTGACCGATGGTGAAGACGTCGGCAGCACCCGCACGAGCCGTGACTGCGCGAAGCTCTCGAAAGACCTGCTGGCCAGCGAGCTGTTCACGCTCGCCTTCGTCGGAGTCGGCAAAGACACGCAGTTCGAGCTGATCGCCGCGGCCATGGGCATTCCCTCGGGCTGCGTGCACGTGCAGCGCGACGCCACGCCGTCAGGCCTGCGCAAGACCTTTCAGCTCGTGTCGAAGTCGGCCATTCGCGCGAGTCAGGGAAAGGTCGCGCCGGGAGCCAACGCGGGCTTCTTCGCCCCGTGATTCGCGGCTCGTGATCGCCGACGGAGCGTGGTCTTCTTTGCGCTCTCGTGGCGCACGACGTCGACGTTCACCAGCTGGTCGCCGGGCGCTACCGCCTCGAGACGCTCCTCGGGCGCGGTGGCATGGGCGAGGTGTACCGGGCGCTCGATCTCGAGACGAACGAGCGCGTGGCCGTCAAACGGCTGCGCTTCAAGGGCACCGACGTCGACAAGGTGAACCGCGCGCGCTTCGGCCGTGAGATCACCACCGCGCTGACGCTCGAGCACCCCAACATCGTGAAGGCCCTCGATGGCGGCGAAGACGATCACGGGCTGTTCCTCGTCATGGAGCACCTCGAGGGGGTCGAGCTCGGCGATCACCTGCAGGTGCACCCGCGCTTCGAGTGGGAGCGCGCCGTCACGCTCGGCCGCCACGTCTGCTCCGCCCTCGGCTACGTGCACTCGCGCAAGATCCTCCACCGCGACGTGAAGGCCGACAACGTGGTGCTGGTGGGCGAGGGTTCGCCGTCGGAGCGGCTGGTGCTCATCGACTTCGGCATCGCCCGCGGGGTCGATCAGCTCACCATGCTGACGAGCTCGGGCATGCTCGTCGGCACGGCGATGTACTGCGCGCCCGAGCAGATCGCCGGGCTCATCATCGATCACCGCGCCGATCTCTACGCGTTCGGGGTGCTGCTCTTCCGCATGCTGACGGGCGTGATGCCCTTCGAGGGCCCCGAGCTGCCGCGCGTCATCTACGCGCACATGCACACGCCGCCGCCGTCGGTGAAGCTGTTCGCGCCCAGCGTGCCCGACGCGCTCGAGCAGGTGGTGCACCGCTGCCTCGCGAAAGACCCCTCGGCGCGCTTCGAGAACGCAGAGGCGCTGCTGCGCGCGCTCGGTGAGCTGGTCGACGCGCCGGTCGACGATGGGCTGGGGCCGATCGTGGAGGCCGACGCCGGGCCGACGTTGTCTCCCGAGGCGATGCTCGAGTTCGTCGAGGAGCCGCGCTCGTTCACCCCGGGCCCCGCGAAGCCCCTCACCGACGAGGTGCTGCGGCCCATCAACCGGCCTCGCGCGGGCCGGCTGCTGCTGCAGCTGCAGGGGCAGACCTCGCACGACATTCGTGCCGTCACGGTGTTGGCCTGGGCCGCGCGCCTGTCTCCCTTCTTCGACTCGGGGCACGTCACGCTGCAGCGCATCACCCGGCTGCTCGAACGTTCGCTCGCCGAGCTCGTGCGTCAGCGGGGGCAGGTGACGTTCGCCGTGCAGCAGCAGGCGCTGTTCCTCAACGGAGAGCGCATCGAGGTCGGGCTCGGTGACGACGACCTGGGCGCTCAGCTGGCCCGACTGCTCACGCTGCGTGGTCTCGAGGGCGTCATGGTGTTGCGCACGCCGACGACCGCCGACATCGAGCTGTTCCTCCGGCTGCTGCGAACGGGCAACCCCGCGGGGCTCGATGGGCTCACCACCATGCGCGTCGTCTTCAGCCCGACGGCAGGGCAGGGCATCGTTCGACCGGCGAACCCACTCGAGGCGTGGAAGCGCGTCGTCACCGGCATCGCGACCTTCATCGAAGACGCCTCTCGCGGGCTGCCCTTCGACAGCTTCGGCGCGCTGCAGCTGGCCGACGTCGTGGTGTCAGAGGCCCATCGTCCCGGGCGGCGGCTGATGGGCGTGACCGGCCGCTTCGACGGCATCGAGAGCCTCGCCGCGCAGGCGGCCAACGCGGCGTTCTCTGCAGCCGCCATGGCGTTGGATCTGGGGCTGTCGCCAGCGCGTATTCGAGACGTCGCGCACCTCGCGGTGTCCACCTCGGTCGGCATGATTCAGGTGTACCCGCTGGCGTTCTCGAACCCCGATCAGCTCTCGACCGAAGAGCGCTCGCTGCTGCGGCAGACGCCGGTGAGCGTGATTCGCGACGCGCTGTCAGAGGCCGAAGCGGGACCGGCGGTGTGGCGACGCATGGTGCTGGGCTACGAGCTGTCGAGCGAGATGAGCCGTGGCCTCGACGAGTCGCTGGGGCGCGGCGAGCTGCTGCAGCTCGCGCCGTCGGTTCCGACGCGGCTCGTGTTCGCGGCCGTTGCGTGGTGGGGCCTGCGCTCTCCGAGACCCGGGCTCGCGGCGTCGACCCCGCAGGAGATCGCGGCGCTCATGCGAGGGGTGCTCCGGTTGCGGCTCGATGGCATGTCGGTCGCGGCGCTCGAGCGCGCGCTGGCCGACGCCGAGAACGTTCGCGCCGAAGGGCTCTTCCCCGGCGCCGAGGCCGCCATTGTCGGGTGGCAACCGCAGGCGGGCGCGGTGAAGAAGGTCGTCGAGTCGGGCGACGACGTGTGGAAGCCGCTCGCCGCGCTGATGCAGTCGCTCGTCAGCACCGGCCTCGAGACCCGCGAGCGCATTCTGCCGCTGCTGCTGCCCGTCATCGACGTGCTGCTCATGCA
The DNA here is from genome assembly GCA_016793585.1 of Archangium sp. Next base: position 641 of record JAEUJR010000535.1, on the reverse strand, counting down.
GGACGAGCTCGGAACGCTCAACGGCTTCATCCGCACGCTCAAGCAGCTCGGCGGAAACCAGGACGACGCCTTCGAGGTGAACCTCGCGCGCGATCTCGTGAAGCACCTGTCTGACGACGAGTGTGTCGCGCTGCTCACGCAGGTGTTGAACGACGGGCCGCCGAAAGACCCGCGCGAGTTCGCCCGCCTGCTCTCGCTGCTCGCGCCCGATCAGGTGCCGTCGCTGCTGCGCCTGCTCGATCTCGTCACCCACGAGGCGAGTCAGGCGGCTCTCTTCGACTCCTTTGCCGTGCTGGCGCGCACCGACCCGGCGCCGTTCGTGAAGATGGCCCAGGAGGCGGCCGAGCCTCGTGCCGTCGAGCTCATCGCCGTGCTCGCCCGCGCGCGCGATCGCAACACCATGGGGCTCGTGTACGGCTGGTGGCCGAAGGCGGCGGCCCGCTCGCGCGCACGCATGCTCGACGCCGTCGCGCGGCTGGGGTCGGGCGACGCGATGGCCTTCCTCGGCAAGACCCTCAAGGACCCCGCGCCTCAGCTGCGCCTCGCCGTCATCGACGCGCTCTCGAGAACGCAGGTGCCCGAGGCGAACCAGGTGCTGCTCGACGTGCTCACGCAACCGGGCTGCTCGGAGCGCATCGCCC
>JAEUJR010000506.1 GCA_016793585.1 Archangium sp. | reverse complement strand
GTCGGCATCGCGGCGCTGCACCAGCGGCCGGGGCCCATTCACGCGACCATTCTCGGCCTCGGCATCGGGGTGGCGGCGGCGCTCTTCCAGCAGGGCGACGAGGTCGAGTTCATCGAGCTCAGCCCCGACGTCATCGAGCTGGCGAAACGAGACGACCGCTTCAGCTTCGTCTCGCGCTCGAAGGCCACGGTGCGGCTGCGCGAAGGTGAAGCGCGCGGCTCGCTCGTGAAAGACGTGGCGGCCGGCGTGGCGCCCGTCGACCTGCTGGTCGTCGACGTCTTCTCGGGTGACTCCGTGCCCACGCACCTGCTCACCGTCGAGGCCATCGAGCTGTACCGGAAACGGCTGACGCCCAACGGCCTGCTCGCCATGCACGTCAGCAACCGCTACCTGCAGCTCGTGCGGGTAGCGACCGGCGTGCTCGACGCGGCCGGCCTGCCCCGCGTCGTCGTCGCTGGCAAACGCGGAGACCTCGCCGCCTTCTCCATCTGGGTGCTGGCCTCGGCCGACCCCGCGCTGCTCGAGCGGGCACGCGTCATCGCCGGTGAAGACGTGAGAACGAACACCCCGCCCGGCCTCGTGTGGACGGACGACTTGCAGAGCGTGGTGCCCATCTTCAGCCTGAACCCCGTGCAGTGACGCGCCTCTCGACTGCGCCACGCAAAGGAGTAGACGCGGGGCCATGCGCCTCTTCGTGCTCTCGTTTGTTCTGGTGCTGACGGCCTGCGGGCCGGTGAAGCCCACCACCGACGGCGGCTCCGTCGACGACTCCTGCGGCATCGACTGCGTCTCGCAGAATCGGTACGGCCTCATCGCCAACCGCTGCTTCGAGTACTCCGTCAGCGAAACCACCGCCGACACGCCGCCGAAGCTGGGCGCGCTCGTGAAGCCGGTGTTCACGCTCGAGGGTGGCGTGAAGGTGATGCCCGTCGAGTACCGCGAAGGCGGTCAGACGCTCATGATCGACAACTTCGCGTTCGAGAACGGCAACCTGAAGCTCATGCGCCGCGAGTTCCCCAGGCAGGGCCGCTCCGTCACCTTCCGCAACGAGGCGATGGCCATCACCGGCGTCACCTGGCTGCTCGCCGACGCCGCGCCGGGTCAGAACCAGACCACCAACACCCAGGCCGACAGCGTCGACCAGAGCGGCATGCACACGACCGAGGCTGCCTCGTACCGTGTCACGCTGCAGAACCCGACGGCGAATCAGCTCAAGACGCCGCTCGCCGCATACACGACCGGCCTGCGGCTGCTCACCGTGCAGACGCCCGACCGCGGCTCCGACCCGATTCGAACCTTCGTGCCCGACGTGGGCTTCATCACCCTCTCGAGCGCCTTCAACTACGCCGGTGGAAACCCGACGCCCGTCTTCCTGCAGCGTATTCGTGACATCGGCTCGCCTGACGCAGGCAGCGAGCCCTGCTCCCTGGGGGTTCCATGATGATTCGCACGTTGACTGTTCCGACGCTGGCCGCGGTGCTGCTGCTGACGGGCGGTTGCAAGACGGCCCCCGAAGCGAAGCCCGAGGCCAGGCCGGCCGAGTTGCCGAAGCAGGAGCTCACCGTCACCTCGCAGTCGCTCACCGACGTCGCCGTGAAGCTGTCGGGCGAGGTGCTCGCGGGTGACGAGGCCCTCACCATCACCGGCGCCGACGTCGAGTTCGTCGTCGATGGCAACGTGCTCACCACGAAGTCTCCGTCGCTGTCGTTGTCGGTGGCGCCCGGCCAGACCGCGCCGTTCACCTTCGAGGAGTCGTTCACCTACGTGAAGGACGGCGAAGACCTCAAGGCGATGGACGCGCGGGGTGGCTCGCTGCTGTTCGCGCTGCGCGGCAACCTGAAGGGCACCGTGTCGCGTGAAGTCGCTGGCGCCGACGGCAAGACCTCGATGCAGAACGTCGCGGTCGAGCTGCCGTTCGCGCGCTCGCGTGAGGTGCGCACGCCGCGCCTGCCGCACCTGAAGATGGGCGAGTTCGAGGCCGGCCGCTTCTCGGAGTCTGAAGTGCAGGCCGTCTTCCACCTGCAGGTCGTCAACCCCAACCCCTTCCCTGTCGCGCTCACCGAGATCACGTACGAGGTGTCGCTGGGCGGCAAGAAGGTCGCCGAGGGCACGCAGGGCGCCGGCATCAAGACGGCCGTCGCGGCCACCGACGTCTTCGACGTCACCGCGGTGATGAACGAAGAGACGCACGGCAAAGACGTGAAGAAGCTCATCAAGGGCCTCGTGATTCCCTACGAGATGAAGGGTGAGCTGAAGACGAAGCTGTACTCCGAGCCGCTCGAAGCGAAGGGCGACATCAAGCTCAAGGCCTCGAAGGACAAGTAAGCTCGCCGTCACGCATGCATTTTCTGGGGGCCGACCCGCAGGCGTTCCCGCCGGCCGAGAGCGCCAACGAAGACGGAATCCTCGCGGTGGGAGGCGACCTCTCGCCCATGCGGCTCATCGCCGCGTACCAGCGCGGCATCTTCCCCTGGTACTCCGAGGGCCTGCCGATTCTCTGGCACTGCCCCGACCCGCGCTTCGTGCTGGTGCCCGAGCGGCTGCATGTGCCGAAGAGCCTGAAGAAACGGCAGAAGGCCGCGCCGTACCGGCTCACGCTCGACACGGCCTTCGAGCAGGTCATCGACGGCTGTGCCGGCACCAAACGCCCCGGGCAACGCGGCACGTGGATCACCCGCGACATGCGGCGCGCGTACGTCGAGCTGCACGAGCTGGGCATCGCGCACTCGTGTGAAGCCTGGCGCGGAGACGAGCTCGTCGGCGGCCTGTACGGCGTCTCGCTCGGCCGGGTCTTCTACGGCGAGTCGATGTTCGCCCGCGCCGATGACGCGTCGAAGCTGGCCTTCGTGACGCTGGTGGAGTGGCTGCGCACGTGGGGCGTCGCGCTGATCGACTGCCAGCAGGAGACCGAGCACCTCGCGCGCTTCGGCGCCGAGCCGTGGCCGCGCACGAAGTTCCTCGAAGCGGTGGGCACGCTCTCGAAGCTGCCCACGAAGCGCGGCACCTGGCACTTCCCCGGTGACGAGCCGGCGTGAGGGCCTCGAGTCGTGAAGCGGCTCGACGCGCCGAGCGCATCGGCAATGCGCGCGCGCCTCAGGCGTGAAAAGCTCGCGGCCGGAGGGGTCATGCGCATCTCGGTGTTCATCGTGCTGCTCGCGGCGCTGCTCGCGTGCGAGAAGTCCACCCCTGCGCCTGAGACGCCGCCCCAGCCGCCGCCCAGACCGCCCCCGCCGCCCGTCGTCGTCGTCGACGCGGGCGCCACCGTGCCTGCCGCAGTGCTGGCCGAGCCGGCCGACGGCGCGCTCACGCAGGGCCTGGCCGACGACCCGAGCTCCAACGCCGAAGACCTGCGTGACGCCGCGCTGCAGAGCCTGCTGCTCAGAGACCCCGACCGCGCGATTCGTTCACTCGAGCAGGCGCCAACGCCCAGCAGCTTTCAGGTGGCGGTGCTGGCCGCGCTCGCGCTTCGCCGGCGCATCGAAGGCCCGCCGCTGCAGGTGAAAGAGACGCCGCTGCCCGCCCTGCCCGCCTCGGGCGTCGTGGCCACGGGCGAAGGGCCGGCCTTCGTCGGCGTGCAGCAGCTCGAGCTGCGCAGCGCGCCCGGCAAGGGCAAGGTGCTCGCGACGTTGCCCACCGGTACGCCCGTCACCATCGAGAAGGTGCTCGCGCCCAACGCGACCATCGGCGTTCAGCTCGCCGCGCGCGTCGACTTCGGGCCCGAGGGTGACGCGCCGGCGAACGTGGTGACGACGAAGGTGACGGGCGTGGTGCCGCTCGACGCGCTGGTGACGAGCCGGCCCGAGGCGCGGGCGCTCGCCACCGAGGCCGCCAACCAGGGCGACAGCGACGAAGGCCACGACCGCGCGCTGGTGCTGTGGCACCGGGCGTTCCAGCTCGGGCCCACCGAAGCGCTCCGCGGCGAGATGCTGAAGGCCGCATGGCGCGCGCGGCGCCCCTCGTGGGTGGCGTCGACGGCCCTCGAGCCCGTCTGGGCGGCGCCGAAGTCGCTGCGGGTCGCCTGGGCGTGCAGAGGCGCGCTCGCGAAGGCGAAGTGGGTGGCGCCCTCGGCGAAGCCGCCCGCCGACATGTGCCTGGTGGGCGTCGACCTTCGCACCGCGTGCGGCGGCGACGTGCCCGTGGCCATCACGAAGCGCCGCGAAGCGCTCGCCGCCCTCTCGCTCAGCGAGCCCGCGCCCGTCGCCGAGGTCGTCATCGATGGCGGCCGCGCACGAAGGCTCTGGGCCGTGTCGCTGCCCATCAGGCCGACGAACGAGTGCGACCTCGAGGTCGAGGAGCACAAGATCGACGTCTTCGGCGCCGTCGTTCGACGCCTGCCGTTGCCGCTCGGCACCAGCTCGATGGTGGTCTCGTTTCCCGTGACGGGGTGGCACGGTGTCGAGCACGCGGTCGTCGGGGCCCAGAGCGAGGCGAAGGCGCGTGACTGGTTGCGCTCCCGCAGCCGCAGCAAGTGGACCTACGACGCGAAGGGAGAGCCCGCGCCGTCGTTGAGCGTCGGCGACACCACCTTCCGCCTCGAGCGTGACGTGGCCAGCGCTTCCGTCGGGCGGCTGCCGCTGATGAACTGCGACGTCTGCGGTGGTGGCGAGTTCCGGTAGTCAGCAAGGAGACGAATCCATGGCTGGGTGGCAGGTGTCGTACGACGGAGACGTGGCCATCGTGTCGATGGACGACGGCAAGGCCAACGCGGTGCTGGCGCCCGAGTTCGCGGGCCTCGAAGCGGCGCTCGACGAGGTGGTCGGCTCGCGCGCGCTGTCGGCGGTGCTCACCGGCCGGCCCGGCTACCTGAGCGCCGGGCTCAACCTCAAGCAGCTGCCGTCGCTGTCGATGGAGGAGAAAAAAGACGTCGTGCGCGCGATGGGCAGCGCGGTGCTCAAGCTCTTCTTGTTGCCCAAGCCCGTCGTCTGCGCCGTGTCGGGTCACGCGCTCGGCGCCGGAGCGATGTTCGCGCTCGCGTGCGACCTGCGCGTCTTCGCCGAAGGCCCGTTTCGCTTCGGGCTCAACGAGGTGCCGGCCGGGCTCTTCGTGCCTTCGTTCGCCGTCGAGGTCGCCCGCGCGGTCGTCTCGGCCTCGCGGCTCACCGAGCTCGTCGTGCACGGCCGCGTACTCACGCCGCACGAGGCGCTCAGCATGCACGTCGCCGAGACGCTGCACGCCCCCGAGTCGTTGATGGCCGCGGCGATGATGCACGCCAGGCACCTGGCCTCGTTCTCGGGTTCTGGCTACGCGCTCACCAAGCGCCTCGTGCGCGGCGCCGGCGCCGACCTCGCCCGCGCCTCGCTGCCAGGCGAGCTCGACGAGCTGGCGCGCATGATGGACGGCCGCAACCCCTGACGCTGATCAGGGGCGTTCTCGACACGTCACGCGCCCGTCACGGAACTGTCACTCCAGCGCACCGGTGCCCATGGTGAACAGCCGCCCATGGCACTCCAGGCGATGATCCGGTGGCTGCTCCCGCGTGAAGACCACTACTACGACATGCTCGAAGAGCTGGGCCGGCTCGGGTACGAGGCCGCGCAGGCGCTGGCCGCGTTCGAGACGACGCCCGCCGACAAGGTGCGCGAGTCGGTGCAGGCCATCGAGCACAAGGCCGACGACGTGGTGCGCCGCATGGAAGACGCGCTCGCCCGCACCTTCGTCACGCCGCTCGATCGCGAAGACCTGCACCGGCTCACGAGCGAGCTCGACGACATCATCGACCTCGCGAACCTCACGGCCCGCAGCTACGGCCTGTACAAC
>JAEUJR010000503.1 GCA_016793585.1 Archangium sp. | reverse complement strand
CAGCAGCTGCGGGGTGAGCTCGACCATCGCCTCCTTGTTCTTGCGAAGGGTGATGGTCTTCGACGCCGGCTCCGAGATGCCCTGCAACACGGCCTCGACGCGCACCTGCTGATCGGCCCCGACGTTGGTGACGGAGACGCGTACGGGCGCAGGCACGGCCTTGATCCGGCCGGCCAGGTGGTACGTGCCCAGCGCGAGGTGCGGCACGACGGTGGGCTCGACGATGAACCCGGTCAAGCGCGCCGACGAGAGCTGCTGCTTGAGGGCCTCGAGATCGTCTTCGTCACCCGAGTACACCTCCATGAGCAGGGCCGAGAGTTCGCTCTGGTCGAGCTCGCCCAGGTGCAGCTCGGCGCGGGTCTGGTACTTCGCTGCGCGCGCCGAGATCGCCGTGCCCGGCTGCTTCTCGGCCAGCGTCATCGCCTTCTTCGCGAGGTCCAGACACGTCTGCCACTTGCGCAGGCGGCAGTTCACCTTCGCCGCGGTGAGCGCCACATCGGCGTCGTCGGGCCTCTCCTTGACGAGATCGGTGATGCCCTCGAGCGCGATGTCGTTGAGCTCGTAGCCAAGCGCGGCGCGCACGATGAGCTCCGCGTGCGGCGCGTCCTTGTTGGCCTTCGCGTAGCGCTTCGCGAGCGTGAACATGAAGCCGAAGAACTTCTGCTTCTCGGCGCAGCGGGCGACGGCCAGCCACCCATCGGCGTTCTTGCGCAGCGAGGCGTCCTCGAGCTCGAGCTGGTCGAACAGCGCCCGCGTCTGGGCATTCACCAGCAGCCCACAGTCGGGGTTGGGCTTCGCCGCCATCGAGAGCAGGCGGTTCCACTCCTTCGAGGCTGCCGACTCGGTCGCGGCTTCGTCGGCGTCGAGCTGCGCGAGCAGCGCCTTGAGCTCGGCGTCCATGTCGTCGGGGGCGCCGGCATCGGGAGCTGCGAGCTGTGACGAGACCGACAGGGAAAGAACGACGAGGAGCAGATTCATGCGCCCGAAAAGAGCATGCCCCTCGGCGTCGTGGCGCGTGAAATCACCGTCGGCGGCGGTACTTGCGCGGCTGACTCTTTCGCCCCATCGGCCGCTGCTCCTGCTTCTCCTTGCCGTCCCCCAGCAGGGTCTTCACGGGCGGCTTCACGCCGATGTCCATCTCCTTGAGCACGATGAGGCGATCGCGCTCGGCCGCGGCCTTCTCGAACTCCATCTCGTCGGCGTACGCCATCATGCGCTTCTCGGTCTCGGAGATGAGGGCGCGGATCTCGTCCTTCGTGAAGAGCACCGCCCCACCATCTGCCGCCATCGGCAGATCGAGCGCGTCGGCCGAGTAGATGTACTGGCTGAGATCGGTGATGGCCTTCTTCACCGCCGTCGGGGTGATGCCGTGTTCCTTGTTGTACGCGTCCTGGATCTCGCGGCGCCGGTTCGTCTCCTCGATGGCCTTCTTCATCGAGTCGGTCATCGAGTCCGAATACATGATGCAGCGGCCGTTCAGGTTTCGCGCCGCGCGGCCCATCGTCTGAATGAGCGACACGTGGCTGCGCAGGTAGCCCTCTTTGTCCGCATCGAGAATCGCCACGAGCGACGTCTCGGGAATGTCGAGGCCTTCGCGCAGCAGGTTGATGCCGACGAGCACGTCGTACTCGCCCTTGCGGAGATCGCGGATGATCGCCGTGCGCTCGATGGCGTCGATGTCGGCGTGCAGGTAGCGAACGCGAACGCCCACCTCGGCGTAGTACTCGGTCAGGTCCTCGGCCATGCGCTTGGTGAGCGTCGTCACCAGCACGCGCTCGCCCTTCTTCGCGCGAACGCGAATCTCCTCGAGGAGATCGTCGACCTGGTTGCCGGCGGGCCGCACCTCGATGATCGGGTCGAGCAGACCGGTCGGGCGAATCACCTGCTCCACGAGCACGCCGCGGGCTTTGTTGATCTCCCACTCTGCCGGCGTGGCCGAGACGTAGATCGCATTCTTCAGGAACGCCTCGAACTCGCCGAACTTGAGCGGCCGGTTGTCCATCGCGCTCGGCAAGCGGAAGCCGAAGTCGACGAGCGTCTCTTTTCGCGAGCGGTCGCCGCGGTACATCGCGCCGATCTGCGGAATGGTCTGGTGCGACTCGTCGATGATGAGCAGCAGATCCTTCGGGAAGTAGTCGATGAGGCACGGCGGCGCTTCACCCGGAGCGCGCCCCGACAAATGCCGCGAGTAGTTCTCGATGCCGTTCGAGAACCCGAGCTGCTCCATCATCTCGAGATCGAACATCGTGCGCTGCTCGAGCCGCTGCGCCTCGACGAGCTTGTTCTGCTGCTTGAGCTCGGTGAGCCGCTCCCGCAGCTCTTCGCGAATCGCCGAGATGGCCTTGTGGCGCTGCTCGGTGTCGGTGACGTAGTGGCTGCCGGGGAAGATCGTCATCTTGGGAATGGTGCCCAGTGACTGACCGCGGAGCGGGTCGAACTCCGTCATCTTGTCGACGGTGTCGCCGAAGAACTCGACGCGAACGGCGCGC
>JAEUJR010000502.1 GCA_016793585.1 Archangium sp. | reverse complement strand
AAGATGGGCGAGGTGAACGTCACCGCCATCGAGGAGCACCAGGAGATCGCGACGCGCTTCGAGTTCCTCTCGAAGCAGAAGAAGGATCTCGAGGCCTCGCTCGCGCAGCTCACCGAGGCGATCAAGACGATCGACGAGACGAGCAGGCAGCGGTTCAAGGAGACCTTCGACATCGTCAACGACAAGTTCCAGCAGGTGTTCCCGCGCCTGTTCGGCGGCGGGCGCGCCAGCCTGTTGATGACGAACGAGCCCGGCTCGAGCGAGCCCGGCATCGAGATTCTCGCGCAGCCGCCCGGCAAGAAGCTGCAGAGCGTGAACCTCTTCTCGGGTGGCGAGAAGGCGCTGACCGCCGTCGCGCTGATCTTCGGCATCTTCCTCATCAAGCCCACGCCGTTCTGTCTGCTCGACGAGGTCGATGCTCCGCTCGATGAGGGCAACGTCGGCCGCTACAACGACATGGTGAAGGAGATGAGCAAGACGTCGCAGTTCATTCTCATCACGCACAACAAGCGCACCATGGAGATCGGCGACACCCTGTACGGCGTCACGATGGAGGAGCCGGGCGTGTCGAAGCTGGTCGCCGTGAACCTCAAGGAAGCGGCCGCGAACCAGGACCAGCACGTCGCCTGAGTCGGTACGAAAACGCCGCTCCCGAGTCGGGGAGCGGCGCCAGGCGCGAGTCGAACTGGGGAAGCTCAGCTCTGGGTGACGCGCACGGTGGTCTGCAGCGTCTTGCCCGTGTCGGGGTCTCTCGCGTCCATGCGCAAGATGCCTTCGATGTTCACGTCGAAGGTGATCTCGACCTTCACGTCGCCGGCCGGGCCGGGGCGAATGCCCGCGAAGGTGAACTCTCCGAGCTGCTCGTTCATCTTCGCGGCCTCGTGATCACCCTGGTAGATGCGCATGATCAGCTCCGTCTGATTCGGAACACTGGTCGTGCCGGTGATCTGCTTGGCGTTGGGGATTGGTGAGTTGCGGCCGAACACCACGTGCATCTGGCCATCGGCCTTCTCGAGGCCGATCGCCATCGGAATGACGTCGAGCAGCTGCACCTTGAGGTTGGTGTTGTCCTGCAGCGAGAACGCGTAGAGCGCCGCGCCGATGGCCACGGCTTCGTCGGGGTGCACGCCCTTCGAAGGCGGCTTGCCGAAGAACTTGGTCAGGCGGTCCTGCACGATGGGCATGCGCGTCTGGCCGCCGACCAGCATGACCTCGTCGATCTCCCGAGTGGAGAGGCCCGACTCGACGAGCACCTTCGCGACGATCTTGAGCGTGCGGTCGACGAGATCGGAGGTCAACGACTCGAGCAGCTTGCGCGTGAACTTCATCTCGATGTTCAGGGGCTGGCCCTGCGGCGTCATCGTGATGAACGGAATGTTGAAGGGCGCCTCTTCGCGCGACGAGAGGTCGATCTTCGTGCGCTCGGCGAGATCCTTGATGCGCTGCATCGCCACCGGGTCGGTGGAGAGATCGATGCCGGTCTTCGCCTGAAACTCGCGAAGCACGTAGTGGATCATCGCGTTGTCGAAGTCGATGCCGCCCAGGAAGATGTCGCCGCCGGTCGCCTTCACCTCGAAGACCTGCCCACGGATCTCGATGATCGAGATGTCGAAGGTGCCGCCACCCAGGTCGTAGATCACGACCTTCTCGTTGAGGTTCTTGCTGACGCCGTACGCGAGCGACGCGGCGGTCGGCTCGTTGATGATGCGCACGACCTCCATACCGATCAGCTTGCCGGCGTCTTTCACCGACTGGCGCTGACGGTCTGAGAAGTAGGCGGGCACCGTGACGACCGCCTTGCTGATCGGAACGCGCAGGTAGTTCGACGCGACGTCACGAATCTTGTTGAGGATGCGCGCCGAGACCTCTTGCAGGGTGAGGTCCTTCTTCGCGATCTCGATCGTGACCTCTTTGTTGTCGGCCGACGGCTTCACGCCGTACTGCACGACCTTGCGCATCGTCTCGACGATGTCGCTGGTCGCGGTGCGGCCAACGAGCCGCTTGGCGCCGTAGATCGTGTTCTTGGGGTTGAGCTGCCACTGGCGCTTGGCCTCGTAGCCAATGAGCTCGTTGCCCTTGTCGTCGATCGCGTAGATGGAAGGAACCGTGTACTCGCCGCCCTTGTAGGGGATGAGCTTCACGTTCGGGACGCCGTCCTTGTAGCCGTCGACATAGGCCGCGCAGGAGTTGGTCGTTCCGAGATCGATACCGATGATGACCTCAGTCGTCACGGAGCAGAACTTACAGCTTCGGTGTCACCTGTCGATTCGAGAATAGCCGTCCATCGCAAGGTTCCACGTCGAGAGGTTGACTCCAGCGAACGAAGTGAGGTCGTCCCACGAGGTGGTGTTGGTCAAGTCGACGCCGATGATTTCGAGGGAGGCCATGGGAGCGCCTGCCGGGTCGGCCCCAGGGCCATTGGGGGCTCTGGGCACCGAGACGGTGAGCTGGCCGAGGGTGATCGGGAAGTAGACGGTGTGGCGAGTCTGCTCACCGGTGAGGGCGAGGCGGCCGACCTCGGCGCCCGTCGAGTACAGCGAGGACCACTCGGGTTGTTTCGCGGTCCACGTGCGGGTGGGCGACGACCAGGTCCCCGGGCCAGGGAGCGGCAAGAAGGGCTGCACGGCGATCTTCGTCGGCAGGTCGCCCGTGGAGTGGAAGACGCGCGCGCTCTCGGCGCTGCTGCGCGTCGAGAGTGCCACCGACCAGAGGCCAGCACGAGCCGACTCGAGCCCGGCGAAGGGCACTCCGGTGCGTAGCATGATCGGGTCGACGGGCCGGGTGCCGTCGTTCGAGGGCGCGCCGGCGGCCTTCGACGCGAAGCCGGTGGGGAGCGCGCCGCGGAACGCGTCGTCTTCGATGCCGGCCACGACGACGGTGTCGAGCGTCGAGGGGACGCGTGGAATGGTGATCTCGGTGCGGCGGGCGAGCTGCCGATTCGGGCTCATGCTCAAGCGCGCGAAGCCAGCCCAGTCAGGTACGTCTTCCGAGCCCATGGGGCACTTCTGGGTGTTCGTGCAGAGGCCGTTGCCGTTCACGTCGGCGGTGTCGGGCACGTCGAGGCGCGACGAGAGCTCGACCGTCTGCTGCAGCGTGAAGTCGGCCGAGCCGATGTAGCTGAGCAGGTCGACCGATCGCAGGGTCGCGAGCTGGCTCAGATCGCCGCGCGTCGCGAACGCTACCGCGGGGCGATCGCCCGATTGGCCGAAGCCGAGGGCGCGAGGCTTCACCTCGTTCGGAATGTTCAGGGCAGGAGACGTGTAGACGACGACCGCGCCGGGAATGGGCACGCGCTGGTTGACGCCCTGAAGTTCGGTGGAGATCGGGTCGCCGAGCAGCCGTGAGAGGGGCATCGAGGGAAGATCGCCGATGCCGGTCGCGATGAGCCCGAGCCAGTACGTTCCGCTCGCGCGCACCTGCTGGAACCCCACGGTGCCGTTGAAGCCGGTGTTGGCCTTCACCGGGTTGTCCCGCAGCGGCACGTACACGTCGGTGGAGTTCGTCGACAGAATCGAGACGCGTTCGTGGGTGGGCAGCGAGTCGGTGCGCGTGGCGTCGCTGACGACGGTGAAGGTCGCCGGGCCAGCGCCCAGCATCGGGAACTCGGCCACCCCATCCATTCCCGTGACGACCTCGGTGGGCATGGCGCAGTCGGCGTCGAGGCAGGCCCAGACGACGGCTCCAGCGATCGGCCGGCGTTTCGCGGCGTCGACGACGAGCACGCGCCGGCCCATCGTGACTCGCGGGTAGATGCGAACGCGCGCCTCGGTCGGAGAGGCGAACGACATCATCACCTCGGCCTTGACCGTCACGACGCCGGGGGCGATGGCGGTGAGAAGACCATCGTTCGTCACGGTCGCCGCGCCGGTTGGCGTGACCGTGAAGACCCCCGTGCGCAGTGGGTACGAGCTCTGATCGAGGCGGTATGCCGAGAGCTCGAGCTGCAGCGTGTCTCCAACCTCGAGCAATGCTTCGGCCGGGTGCAGGCCGAGTCTCGCGATGCTCGTTGGCGCGGGCGCTTCGGTGCAGGCGCCGTCGACGCACGCCTTTCCCGCACCGCACTCCGCGTGGCCGCGACAGACGGGAGGCACGCAGATGCCGCCGATGCACACGCGCCCCTGGGTGCAGCTCGTGGTGGTGAGGCACCGATCGGTGGGCTGACAGTGGCCCTGATCGCAGAAGCCGTTCTGCATCGACTGCATGGTGCCTGGAACGCCGCTGACGCAGTCGGAGTCGATGAAGCAGCGCGGCAGCTCACGGCAGATCGACAGGGTGCAGTCGAAGCCGGGCGGGCACTCGTTCTGGCCGAATCTCTGGCAGCGGAAGTTGTCGTCGCACTCGGTCGAGTTCGTGCACGTCTCGTAGGTGAGGCAACGCCCGAAGGTGCCGCTCGAGCAGTACTGGTTCGCGGTGCAGTCCGCCTTCGTCTTGCACTCGGCCGAGGCGCAGAGCCCGTCGCGGCAGATCACGCCGTCGGCCGCGCAGGTGACGTCGGTCGTGCAGCGACGCGCGCAGGTTCCGTTGAGGCACGCGTAGAGCCCCAGCGCGACCTGTGGGTCGAGGTTGGGCGCGCAGTCGGTCGGCAGCCGGCAGGTCGGCACGCAGAGCCCCTGGGTCACCTCGCAGCGAGTGCCGGTCGTGCACTCCGCGTCTTGACGGCACCGCACGCGGGCCTTGCAGATGCCCTCGGTGCAGGTCTGGTTCGAGGCGCAGGCGGAGTCGGCCATGCACCGGCAGCGCCCGGTCATGCAGGTGAAGCCCGAGGCGCAGTCGACGTCTTGCGCGCACTCGGGGCGTGGTTCACAGCGGCCGCTCTGACACGACTGGCCATCACCACACTCGCCGTCGTTCACGCAGATCGGCCCGCACGCGCCGCGGCGGCAGCGTTGATCGGCTTCGCACTCGGTGTCTGACGAGCACGGCTTCGAGTTGATGGCGGGGCAGGCTGTGAGCACCAACCCGAGGGCGACGACGAGGTGACGCATCGCTTTCCACCGTGGCACAGCCGTGAAGACGCGTCACCGGCCCCGGCGCGCGCGTTGGTCGTCGACGAGGGAGCGTGGGGTCAACGTGCTCCCCGCGTCGACGCCCTCGACCCAGTCGATGGGCTCGGTGCCCGTGTGGCCGAGGAGAAACAGATCGCGCGTCTCGACCGCGAGCCCGTCGGTGCCGATCACGAAGCCATGACCGAACTGCATCGAGCGAAGCACGCCAGCTCCGCGCACGTTCCAGAAGACGTTCTCCGTGCCCGTGTGGCCCGCGCCGGTCGACTCCTGGCCGCGGTTCACGATCGCGAAGCCGTCGTCGAACACCGAGTCTTCGATGAGGTTCGCCGAGGCGAGCGAGTGATGGAACTCGGAGGTGCCGCGGGCGTTGATGCCGAAGCCGTTCTCAGCGGTTCCGCCCGAGCTCGACACGCGCTGCCAGACGCAACCGCTGACGCCGAAGCCCCAGTTCTGAATGAAGTTGTGCCGCCCGTCGCGCGCGTCGCAGTCGCGGAAGAGCACCTCGTTCGATTGCCGCACCTCGAAGAGGTACCCGTTGCCGCCGCTCCCTCGGTGCTGCGCCCGCCCCATCGAGCTGTTCATCACCGTCACGCGCTTCGACTGATGCACGCGAAGGCCGCCCGACTGAACGTGGGCTCCGCCGTCGAGGCCGACCGAGTGCACCTCGCGCACCCACGCGTCCTTCACGCCAGTGAAGTGGAAGACCGAGACCTGGTTCATCGCGAGCGCCGCGGCGTCGCTCACTGCGTTCGTGAACGAGAGCGACTCGAGCCCGACGTGATGCACGGCGAAGGTGACTCGGCGAAGGGAAGGGCGATCGCGAACCAACAACGGGCTTCGCAGCGGCACGTCGAGCGTGACGGTCGCTCCGTCGATGGCGGTGATCGTTCGCCACGCGATGGGCTGCCAGGTGTCGTTGAACGCGCGCCAGGTGCCGGTCATGCCGTGGGCCGCGACGAACTCTGGGGTGATCACGTGCCCGAGAACGACGTCATCGCCGACGCGCAGGCCACCATCGAGTTCGCCGAGTTCGATTCGCGTGGCCCGTGACGGCGTGTCCATCACGATCGGTGCCTCGCCTTCGAAGAGTGGTGCCGCGCCAATGGTCACGTTCTGGCCGAACTCGAGGCCCGACGACTTGGTGAAGACGAGCACCGTGTCTCGGCCTGAGCCGCGCAGCACGACGTTGGCCTTCGTGATGCTGAGCGAGCCGTCGATGCGCCAGGTTCCGGCTGACAGCAGCACCACGCCACCATCGTCGAGGGCCCGCTGGATCAGCGCGGTCGCATCACCACTCGGCGGCTGAAGGGTGATCGTGGGCGCCAGGGTCGGCGGCGTGGCTCCGCCCTCGAAGCCCGCGTACGAGAAGTCGTGCAGGAAGCGCCCGGCGTCGTCGCTGAACGAAGGGCTCCAGTCGCCCGGGTAGAGGGCGCTGCGCCACTCGAGCGACGCGTCAGGCATCGACTCGAGTTTGGGCGCCGAGCACCCCACCACCAGCAGCAGACCGACGACGCTCCGCATGGCGTGCGGCTTCGATGATCAGCCCGGCGCCCGCAACTTCCGCCAGCAGCACAATCGATGCCGAACGGGTTTCGGGCCGATTCGTCACGTGCTACTGCCCACGCGTCATGAGTCGACGGTTGATCCGCGTCGTTGGTGCGATGCTCGAGCAGGAGGCAGGCCGCTACCTGATCACCCAGCGCTCGAAGAACGCCTCGCTGCCGTTGCTCTGGGAGTTTCCCGGTGGGCGCGTGAATGACGGCGAAGACGACGTCACCGCGCTGCGCCGCGAGCTCAAAGAGCGCCTCGGCCTCGACGTCATCGTCGGCGAGCAGGCCATGAGCACGCACCACGAGTACCCGAGCTACGACATCGCGTTTCACGTGTTCGCCTGCCGCCTCGCGACGCCGGGTCAGACCGTCAGCCACGCGAGGGTGAATGACCACCGCTGGGTGGGCCTCGCCGAGATGGGGCAGTTCCAGTTTCCCGACGCCGACGCGCGCACGCTGGCCAAACTCCTCGACCTGGATCACTGACGATGCACCAGTTCCCCAAAGACATCGGGTGGATCGAGGTCATCTGTGGCTCGATGTTCTCGGGCAAGACGGAAGAGCTCATTCGCCGCATCAAGCGCGCGCTCTACGGCAAGCAGCGTGTGCAGGTCTTCAAGCCTGGCATCGACAATCGCTACGACGAGCTCAACGTGGTGAGTCACTCGCAGCTCAAGGTGGTCGCGACGCCGGTCTCGAGGCCCGACGAGATTCTGCAGCTGCTTCGGCCCGACACCGAGGTCGTCGGCATCGACGAGGTGCAGTTCCTCGGGCCCGACGTGGTGCAGGTGTGCGAGGCGATGGCGCGCAAGGGCGTTCGGGTGATCTGCGCCGGCCTCGATCAGGACTACCAGGGCAAGCCGTTCGAGCCGATGCCGCAGCTGCTGGCGGTGGCCGAGTACATCACGAAGGAACTCGCCATCTGCGTCGTGTGCGGCAACCCCGCGAACCGATCGCAGCGCCTCGCCGACTCGCAGGAGCGCGTGCTGGTCGGCGCGGCCAGCGCGTACGAAGCCCGTTGCCGCAAGTGTCACGTGACGACGCCGGTGGAGGCGACTCCTCCCCAAAACCTCGACTTGTTCCGGTGAGACGATGCGCGATTCGCTCTACGAGAAGGTCGGTTTCACGCTGAACGAGCAGAAGCACTTCTACGGGCCGGGCGTTCACCTCGTCGGCTCGCCGTACCTGCTCTCGCTGCTCGCGAAGCTGTGCGCGAAGGAGACCCAGCAGCCCGACGTGAACACGCTCGTGCGCACGATCTACGGCGAGCTCGTCACCATGTCGGTGAACCACGAGTTCCCCACCAAGCACGTCACCGTGCCGACGCGAATGATCGAGCACACGCCGAAAGGCCTGTACCAGGGCGAGGTGCTCGACTCGCAGGTGCGCGCCGTCTCGGTGAACATCGCCCGCGCGGGCACGCTGCCGTCGCAGGTCACGTACGATCTGCTCAACACGATCCTCGAGCCGCGGCTGGTGCGGCAGGATCACCTGATCATGAGCCGCGAACTCGATCAGGCAGCGCACGTCGTCGGCTCCAATATCGGCGGCGCGAAGATCGGCGGAGACGTCGACGACGCGTTCGTGTTCTTCCCCGACCCGATGGGCGCGACCGGCTCGTCGTTGTCGACGGCGATCAAGATGTACAAGACCAAGGTGCCGGGGAAGGCGCGCAAGATCATCTGCCTGAACCTGATCGTCACGCCCGAGTACATCAAGCGGCTGGTGACCGATCACCCCGACGTCGTGATCTACGCCGTGCGGCTCGATCGCGGGTTGTCGCCCGACGAGGTGCTGGCGACGGCTCCGGGCGAACTCTGGGAGAAAGAGCGCGGCCTCGATGAGCATCAGTACATCGTGCCCGGCGCTGGTGGCATGGGCGAAGTGATGAACAACGCATACGTGTGAGGTTGGTGATGGCGTTCTACGAACGTGATGTCGACGTGATGATTGACTCGGCGAAGCTGCAGGCGCGCATCGCCGAGCTCGGGCAGCAGATCACCCGCGAGTACCAGGGCAAGGATCTGACCCTCATCGGCATCATGAAGGGCTCGGTGTTCTTCCTGACCGATCTCGCCAAGGCGATCGATCTACCCGTCACCATGGAGCTGATGGGTGTGAGCTCGTACCACGGCGGCACCGAGACGACGGGCGAGGTGCGCATCAGCTTCGACGTCACCAAGCCGCTCAACGGGAAACACGTGCTCATCGTCGAAGACATCATCGACACGGGCCTGACGATGAAGTTCCTGCTCGAGAACTTCGCCGCCCGTCACCCTGCGTCGGTGAAGGTGTGCACGCTGCTCGAGAAGCCCGCGCGCGCGAAGACGAAGGTGCCGATCGACTTCAAGGGCTTCGTCATCGAAGACAAGTTCGTCGTCGGCTACGGGCTCGACTACGGCGAGAAGTACCGCAACCTGCCGTTCATCGGCGTGATGCGAACCGAATAGTCACTTCGGCCGCGAGTCGGGCGCGCCCGGCTGCAGCCGTGGCTTCACCTTCAGGCCGAAGCCACGGAACGCGCGGAACCGCAGGTAGTTCAGGAAGTCGGCCTCGAAGCGTTTCGGCTCGGTGCCGGCGGCCCTCGTGAAGGCCTGATCGAACGTCTCTCCGCTCTTCATGTGGAGCATCGTCTCGATCACGGCCTTGTCGCCCAGGCGGCGGAGCAGGAACCGCATGGCGTGGTAGCTGACGCCATAGATCTGCCCGTACGCCTCTTTCGAGAGCCGCTCGGCGTCACCGAAGACATCGAGGTCGGGGTTTCGTTTGAGCCAGTCAGACAGATCTTCGAGCGACGGAAACCGCAGCCCCTGTTCGGCCGTCACCGTCGCCATGCCTTCTCGGAACCAGAGCGGAATGGCCTTGTTCGCCCAGTTCGTCGCGGTGCCGCTCGCTTGAAAGAGCAGACAGTGCGTGAGCTCGTGGAGAATCAGCTCGTCGACGTCGCGATCGGTGCCTGCCCAGGAACCGGGTGATTGGATGATCAAATCGTCGAACTGCGCCCAGGCCCGCAGCCAGTCATAGCCGCTGCGGTTCACCGCCCGCTCGAGCTCAGCGTGGGTGGGCGCGACCCGAACGGAGACGGGCGAGGGCAGCTCTCCCCAGCGCGACAGCCTTGGCACGGCCCGCACGATCGCCTCACGAACCCGCGCCTCGTCCTCGAGGGCCGACGGCTCGGTCTTGAGCTCGAAGCGGGCCGTCGTCGTCGACAGCGGCGTCACCCGCGTGAGCGACGAGAGCGGCGCGACACACGCCTGCGACAGCACGGCGAGGAGCAACCAGAGCAACCTCACCGGGGCTCCAACCAGCGGACGATCTGGGCGCCCACGTCAGCGACGGTCTCGAGTGAGGGCTGTTGCGCTCCGAATGACAACACCGCGACCGGGTTGGTCGTGTGGCCGCGCGTCGAGAGATCTTCGACGTTGCCGTGGTCGGAGCAGATCAGCACCTGGGCATCATCGGGCATCAGGCGAACGACTTCGCGCGCGAAACGATCGAACGTCGTCAGCGCCTCGAGTGCTGCCACCCGATCCTGCGCGTGGCCCGCTTCGTCGGCGAGGTAGTGCTCGAAGAGGGTGAAGTCCTGGGCGAGCGACCAGAAGATCGTGGCGGCCTCTTCAGGTGTGCGGCGCGGCACGGGGAACTTCCGCTTCACACCCGCGGCTCCGTCGATGTCGTGCGTGAGACCGTTGCCTGCCACCGCGTCGTCGAGCGTTCGCAGCGCGACCTTTCCGGCAGAGAACGCGAGCGTGCTCGCCGAGGGCTTGAGGCGTCGCTTGAACTTGTCCGGCATCTCGAACGCGCCGAGGGTGCCGGCCCGTCGCTCGAGCCCGAGCGCGTCGAGGTAGCCGATCGGGTACGCGTTCGCGAAGGTGACGGTGCGCTCATGGGCGAGCAACGTCTTCACGATCGACGAGTCGGCGAGCAGCTTCGCGAGCGGGCGGGTGGGGTAGCCGAGCACGTGCTCCCCGATCAGTTGGGGTGCGGGAAGCCCGGTGAAGATCGCGGTCTGGTTCGAGGCGGACTGTGGGCGGCCGGGAACGCCGAACGTCGTGTCGACGTCGTGTCGCTTCCCTCCGCGGGGAAGGGTCGTGCCCGTGCCGTCCGCGAACTGCGAGACCATGAGCTCGGCCTCGACCAGCGGGTTCACTGACGCGTCACGATTCCCGACGCCGACACCGTCAATGAACAAGAGTGCGACTTTCGAGGGCGGGGGCACGCGCTTTCCGTACAATACGCGCCGATGGCCTTTCACGGAGACTGCTCGAGCTACCCGGTGCCTGAGCTGCTGCAGTGGCTCGACGCGTCGCGCAAGACGGGTGCGCTCCATCTCACGTGGGACGCCGGTGAGCGGAAGTTGTTCTTGCTCGCAGGTCAGGTCGTGGCGACGGCGGCGCAGGGGCTCTACGAACGCATCGCGCGCGTGCTCGATGTCGGCCAGGAGTTCTCCGGTGTCGAGGTGGTCGGCTCGCTGAAGTCAGGAACGGGGAAGAGCGCGGCCATGAGCGCAGCGGTGCGTCAGCTCGCTGAAGAAGATCTGCTCGGCGCGATCACCGACGTCACGGCGACGCACTCCGGCCGCTTTCATTGGACCGAAGATCCCGATCGCGGTGAGGACGAGTGGGTGTCGCTCGAGCTTCCGCTGCGTCATGCGGTGTTCGAGTCACTCAAGCGCCTCGATGAGTCTCCCGATGTCGAGCGGCTGCTGCCTGACGACACGCGCATCTTGCGCAGCAAGCCCTCACCTCCGCCCTCGCATGCCCTTCATCGCGTCATCACGAAGCTGGTCGCGCGTGACGAGACGCTGCCGCTCGGACGCCTCTGGTTGTCGATGGGACTGCCGAGAACGCTCGTCGGGCGTGCGGTGTTCGATCTCGTGAAGGCGGGGAAGCTGTCGGTCGAAGGCGCGCAGGTGCCGCAGGCAGATCCGGTGGCTGACATGCTCGAGCAGGGCGCGATTCTGCTGCGGGAGCGTCAGTTCGATGCCGCGGCGCTGGTGTTCATGACGCTGCTGAAGAGTGATCCGCAGGATCGTCGCGTGCGTGACTTCGCGCGCATGGTCGAGCGGGAACATGTGGCGTCGCTGTACCGCGAGATTCCGCCCGTGGCCCGGCTGCAGGTCGATGATCA
>JAEUJR010000484.1 GCA_016793585.1 Archangium sp. | reverse complement strand
CGCTTCGCAGCCCTTCGAACGAATGTCGTAGAGCAGCACGGGCTTGCCGAAGCTGGGGCTCTCGGCGAGGCGCACGTTGCGGGGCACCACGGCGTCGAACACGAGCTTGGGGAAGACGCGGCGCACTTCGTCGGCGACCTGGTGGGAGATGTTGGCGCGCGGGTCGAACATCGTCAGCACGATGCCCTCGACCTGCAGGTTGGGGTTGAGCGACTGCTGCACCAGCTCGACGGTCGAGAGCAGTTGGGCGAGCCCTTCCATCGCGTAGTACTCGCACTGGAGCGGAATGAGCACGGCGTCGGCAGCGGTGAGGGCGTTGAGCGTCAACAGGCCCAGCGACGGGGGGCAGTCGATGATGACGGAGTCGTAGGCGCCAGCGAGCGCAGACAGCGCTTCGACCAGCCGACGTTCGCGGGCTTCGACGCTCACCAGCTCGACCTCGGCACCAGTCAGGTCGGCGGTGGAGGGCACCACGTCGAGGAAGCGCAGCTCGGTCTGGTGCACCACCTCGCCCATGGGCCTGCCGTCGATGAGGCAGTCGTAAATGCTCCCGTGAATCGAGGCCTTGTCGATGCCCAGGCCGCTGCCCGCGTTGCCCTGGGGGTCGAGGTCGATGAGCAGCGTCTTGTTCTCAGACGCCGCCAGACTGGCCGCGAGGTTGATGGCGGTGGTGGTCTTACCCACCCCACCCTTCTGGTTCGAGATCGCCACGATTCTGCCCATGGCTGACCTCTTATTCCGTTGGTTGGGAGGGGTGAAAGGCTTCCTCTGCTTTTTGAGCCCTCTTTGGCGGGTGGTGATGTTTCACGTGGAACATGGCGGGCTCGATGTCGGCTCCCAGGTTTCACGTGGAACAGGGTCGAACAGGTCGCTGCGGCATTCCAAGAAGTCGAGGCGCCGGATTGGGCTCAGAACCCGACCGGCTCGGCTTGGCTCGGACGGCGGCTTGGCTCGGACGGCGGCTTGGCTCGGACGGCGGCTCGGCTCGGACGGCGGCTTGGCTCGGACGGCGGCTTGGCTCGGACGGCGGCTCGGCTCGGACGGCGGCTCGGCTCGGACGGCGCGCGGTCAGACCGGGGTGAAGACCATCACCCCGCGGCCATCCCGGCTGAGGGGAAGCTCGAATCGGCGCGTCGAGACTCGCTGAAGACCGCTGGCCTTCGCCGCTCCCTCCACGACCGCCTCATCCGGAGCCTGGCCGAGCATCGCCATCACCCGTCCACCCGGCTTCACGTACTGCGCAGCGAGGGGCAGCCACCGGTCGATGTCCATGAAGGCCCGCGAAACGATGAGGTCGTACTCGCCCAGCCCGTCACCCTTCCCCTCCGCCCGCTGGTGCACGCCTTTGACCCGCCCGGCCAGACCCAGAGAAGCCGCCGCGGCCTTCACGAACGCGACCTTCTTCTGAACGGCGTCGACCAAAGTGACTGACAGGTCGGGCCGGGCGATGGCCCACGGAATGCCGGGAAGGCCCGCGCCCGCGCCCAGGTCCAAAACCCCAAGGGAGCCCGACGGCACCTCCGCCAGCACCGCGACCGAGTCGAGCAGGTGCTTGTCGACCACCTCGAGCGGCCGGGTGATGGCGGTGAGGTTCACCCGTTCGTTCCACTTCAACAGCAACTCGGCGTAGGCCCACAACGGGGTCGCCAAGTCGTCCGAAAGCGAGAGCTCCCGAAGCCCCTGCTGCAGCGCGTGCTTCACTGAGTTGTCCACAACCGGCTCCAGGGAGAAGTGAGGTCAAGCCCGCGGTACATCAGGCGACGGCTTCCTTTGCCCGTTGTCCACACGGTTTTCCACAGGCGATGTTTCACGTGAAACATGGGCCGCTCGACGCAGGTGAATGAGCACCAACGTGGCCGCGGCGGGGGTCACCCCACGCTGGCTCCGAACGGCCGCGAAGGTGGCCGGGCGTGCCTTCGTCAGGCGCTCCCGAACCTCGTTCGACAGGCCGTTGATGGCGCCGAAATCGAACCCGTCGGGAACCGCCAGCTCGTCGAAGGCATGGGCGCGCCGCGCGAGCTCGGTCTCTGATTGCACGATGTAGGGCGCGTACCGAACCTCGACCTCGACGGCTTCACGAACGTCGTCGGTGAGCTTCGGGGCCACGGGGTCTGACGCGGTGACCGACGCCCAGGTCGCGCCGGGGCGACGAAGGAGCGTCGCTGCCCCACCCTTCTCGAGCCGCGCCACCTCTTCACGAACCACCCGCTCCTCTTCTTTCACGGCGTTCAGGTGTTCGGTCGAGACGAGGCCCAGCCGATGACCGTGTTCAGCCAGTCGCCACGCCGCCGTGCCTTCGCGAAGTCGAAGCCGATGCTCCGAGCGGCTCGTCATCATTCGGAAAGGTTCGTCGACGCCGTGGGTGACGAGCTCGTCGACCAGCACCCCCGCGTGGGCTTCGTGCCGGCCGAGCACGAGCGGCTGCTGGCCCGAGACCTGCGCCGCTGCGTTCATGCCGGCGAGCAACCCCTGCACTGCCGCCTCTTCGTAGCCAGAGGTGCCGTTGAGCTGACCCGCGAAGAAGAGCCCCCTCACCTTTCGGGTTTCGAGTGTCGGCCACAGCTGCGTCGGCGGGCAGTAGTCGTACTCGACGGCGTAGCCGAAGCGCTCGACCTCGACGGCCTCGAGCCCGGGAATGGTGCGCAGGAACTCGAGCTGCACGTCGTCGGGCAGGCTGGTGCTGAGCCCGGCTGGGTAGACGAGTGGTGACGAAGGCCCTTCGGGCTCGAGGAAGACGGTGTGCCTGGGTCGATGCGCGAAGCGGTGCACCTTGTCTTCGAGGCTGGGGCAGTAACGCGGCCCGCGGCCTTCGATGCGCCCCTGAAAGAGCGGAGAGCGGTGCAGGTTCTCGCGCAGCAACCGATGTGTCGTCTCAGTCGTGTGCGTGACGAAGCAGTCGAGCAGTGGGTTGAGGGGGAAGGGGGTTCGCGGGGTGCGCGAGGAGAAGGGCCGTGGCGTCTCTGATGGCTGGCGTTCGCAGCGCGACCAGTCGATGGAGCTCGCGCGCAGCCGCGCCGGCGTTCCGGTCTTGAAACGGCCGAGCTCGAGCCCCAGGGCGCGAAGGGACGCGGAGAGGGCAGAGGCGGCTGCGTCTCCAAGCCGGCCGCCGACGTCTTGCACGGGGCCGCGGTGCAGAATCGCCTGCAGGAACGTGCCCGTGGTGACGACGACGGCCTTCGCTTCGACCGAGCGCCCATCGACGAGCCGAACGCCACGAACGACGCCGCCGTCGACCTCGATGGTCGCGACCTCTCCTTGAAGGAGCGTCAGGCCCGACTGGGTCGAGAGCACCGACTGCACGTGCCTGGCGTACGCGTTGCGGTCGCAGAGCACGCGCGTGGCCTGCACGGCGGGGCCCTTGGAGCGGTTGAGCGTGACGAAGTGCGTGCCCGCAGCGTCGGCGCTCGCCGCCATCTGACCGCCGAGCGCGTCGAGTTCTCTGACGAGGTGGCCCTTGGCGGTGCCTCCAATGGCCGGGTTGCACGACATGACGGCGGCGCGCTCGAGCGAGAGGGTGATGGCCGCGGTCGAGAGGCCCATGCGTGCCGACGCGAGCGCTGCTTCTGCTCCGGCGTGGCCGAGACCAACGATGACGACGTCGAACGTCATGAGGTGCTCGTACGCTGGCGTGCGCGGCCGGGCAACCTGACGCGAGCGACGTTGACATCGACGCGGGTGACACGTTTCGTGAGCGCATGGCCGAGACCGCTGAAGGCGAAGGCACTCCGACGACGACGCAGGGCTCGACCTTCGACTACGCGAAGACGTTGCTCGAGGGCGGCAAGAAGCCGGCCGAGGTGAAGCAGGCGCTCATCGCCGAGCGCGGTCTCGACGAGGAGTCGGCGCGCGTGCTGGTGAACTCGCTGCCCGGCGCGCAGCTGCCCACGACGTTGCCCGAAGCGAACGTGTCGTTGACCACGAACGCGCTCGCGCCCGACTTGTTCTCGTTCGGCGAGCTGGGGCTCAGTGGTGATGCGCCCACCGTCGGGCAGTACTGGCTGGCTTTCAGTGGTGTGCTGTTGGTGGTGATGCTGCTGGTCATGTTCGTGCCGGTGCCGGAGTTGTTCGGAGCGGAAGGGCCGAGCGATTCGTTTCTGTACTTCATGGACAACGTGTTGCCGCCGGTCGGCTTCACCATCGTCGGCGTGACGTTCGCGCGTGGCTTGTTTCTGTTGGTGAGTGGGAGACGCTTCAAGTTCGCGCGTCGAACGAAGTGAGCTGTTTCACGTGAAACGTCCCGGTGAATGACGGGCGCTCTTGAGTGCGCGCGATGTGGAGATGCCGGCGCAGTTCGAATGGCTCGCGATGTGACCGGCTTTGTCAGCAGGAGAGGGTGGCGCGACGTTCGTCGAGCGCGGTGGGATGGCGCGAGTTCGCTGAATTCGCGCCAGTTGGGCGGAGTGGACTCGCCAACTCGCCTTCTGCGCCCATCGAGTCCGAGTGCGCGACCACCGAGTGCCGTCGGCTGAGTGTGCGTTGGCCGAGTGTGCGTCGCCAGGTGTGCGTTGGCCGAGTGGCGTCGGCTGAGTGGCGTCGGCCGAGTGTGCGTCGCAAGGTGTGCGTCGCAAGGTGTGCGTCGCAAGGTGTGCGTCGCAAGGTGTGC
>JAEUJR010000474.1 GCA_016793585.1 Archangium sp. | reverse complement strand
CTTCTGGAAGCACACGGTTCGCGGCACGAGCGCGAAGCCGATGATGGACCTGATGTTCGAGCCGTACGGCCGCATCTTCGTGATGCAGTTCACCGTGCTGGGCGGCTTCTGGGTCATCAACACCTTCACCGACAAGGGCCTCGGCCCGCTGCTGTTGATGAGGGCGGTGAAGACGGTGTTCGACTTCAGCGGGCACTTCAAACAGCACGCGAACGACTGAACGTCAGGGCGTGCAGGCAACGCAGCGGCCGCTGAAGTGCGGGCTGCACTCGGCGCACATGCCGCCGTCGCAGAAGGCGACCTCGGGCTGCTCGTCGGCGGCACACGTCGGCGGTGGCGCGCCACACGAGACCTCGGGCATCGAGCCACAGCGCGCACACGAGGGCGGCGTGGTGTCGCGGCACGAGACGGGCTTCTCGGGAGACATCACCGAGGGCGTCACGCTCACCACTGCGACGCCGGGCGACACCACCTCGGTGCGGCCACAGCTCAGCAGCAGGAAGAGGAGCCCACGCTTCACGGGGCCTTCATCGCGCAAACGAGCCCCGTCGTCCGGGGTTGGATTGAATATGCCTTGACGGGAATATGCTGAATGGAGAATATATGGTCGTCATGTACGCGACCTTCGCCGCCCTCGCAGAGCCGAACCGTTTTCGAATCGTCGAGCTGCTGCGCGCTGGAGCCCGCCCCGTGAACGACATCGGCGTCGAGCTCGACCTCGCCCAGCCGCAGGTGAGCAAGCACTTGCGGGTGCTGAAGGAGGTGGGCCTGGTCGAGGTCGAAGCCCGCGCGCAGCAGCGCCTCTACGCGCTCGACCCCGCGCCGCTCCAGGAGCTCGACCGCTGGCTCGAGAAGTACCGCGCGCTCTGGGTCGAGCGGTTCGACCAGTTGGACGAAGTCATCAACGCAGCACAAGCACAGGAGAAGCGCCGTGGCCGACAAAAGAGGTGAGACGACGTTGAAGCTGGTGGGCGACTGCGAGCTCGAGATTTCGCGCGTGTTCCGCGCTCCGCCGCGCGTGGTGTTCGAGGCGTGGACGAAGGCCGAGGTGGTGGCGAAGTGGTGGGCGCCGAAGTCACGCGCCGACATCGTCGAGTGCACCGCCGACGTGCGCCCAGGTGGCGGCTACCGCTACGTGCTGCGAGCGAAGCCAGGGCACGGCTTCGAGAAGTCGGGCGGCGACGTGTTCGCCTTCTCGGGCAAGTACCTCGAGGTCACGCCGTTCTCGAAGCTCGTCTACACGCACGTGTTCGAGCCCATGGCGCACGCGGGCGGCTGCACCATCGCCGTCACGTTTCAGCAGCAGGGTGACTCGACGCTGCTCGTGTCGCGCGAGACGTACTCGTCGCGCGAGGTGCGGCAGATGGTGCTCGACACCGGCATGGAGCACGGCATGCGCGAGACGATGGATCAGCTCGACGACCTCGTCGCCGCGTCGGTCGAGCGGGCCGAGCCGTCGCGGTGAGCGCGGTTCACTCCACTGGTGCGCGTCGCGCTCGCGATGCGGGCGAGTGCAGCTCGCTCCCCGGTGAACGGTCAGCGCTGCCCAGCGCGGAGCGAGATGCACGTCGAGCGCACTGCCCAGTGCAAGGTGCTCGAGACGCCTCGCATCTGCTCGACGTCGTCGAGCTTCATCGCGAGGTCTTCGGTGACGCACGCGAACCGCGGGCAGTCGTCGCTCGCCGTGCGCAAGCCCCGTCGTCTTCGCAGGAGCCGCGTGGCGTCACCTGAAACCGACGTGACCAGCCTCAGGGAGCGCGAGTGATGATGGTCGCGCCCATGGCATCAAGTGCGCCAGGACCAGACGGAATGGCGCCATCTCTGTGCCAGTGACGATGCCAGGTAAGTCGGGGCGGGCGGGTGCGCGTTGTAAGCCCCAGATGGATAGATAGACTATCTATCCATCATGACCTCTCAACCTCACCCCAGGCCCCCCGCCTTCACCAACTTCCTCATGTGGAAGCTCTGGTGGCTGCGCCGAATCCTCAACGTCGAACTCTCGAAGCTGGCCAACAGCCACTTCATCTCGGAGTCGGCACTCGAGGTGCTCCTCGAGTTGATGCAGGCACCCGACGGCCTCACCCAACGCGAACTCGCCGACACGCTCAGGCTCCGCGGCCCCACCATCTCGGTGGCCATCGACAAGGCAGTCGAAAGCGGCCTCGTTCGAAGACGGCCCGACGAGGAGGACGGCCGGGCATGGCGCGTCACGCTCGAAAGGAACGCGCCCACGAAGCAGCTCGCCGAGCAGTTCGAGCTGTACGAGTCGACGCTCAAGGAGAAGTACACGAAGGAAGAGCTGCGCCTCGTGGGTCGCGTGCTCGATGACTGGATTTCGCTGCTCAAGGGAGACAGCTGGCTTCCTTGGTCGAAGAAGGGCGACTGACGCTCCGCCCGCATTGGTCGCGTGCTCCGACTTCCCGTAGAAGGCCCGCGTGCCATCCGTTCCAGAAATCCTCGCGCCTGCTGGTGACGCCGAGAGCCTCGACGCTGCCCTCGCCGCCGGAGCCGACGCCGTCTACTTCGGCCTCGACGAAGGGCTGAACGCCCGCGCTCGCGCGACGAACTTCTCGGTCGCCTCACTGCCCGAGACGCTCGACCACCTTCACCGCGCGGGTGCTCGCGCCTACGTCACCCTCAACACGCTCGTGTTCGAGAACGAGCTGCCCATCGTCGAGCAGCTGATCCGCGCGTGCGCCTCCGCCGGTGTCGACGGCGTCATCGTGCAGGACCCGGCGGTGGCGTTGCTCGCGAGGGCGGTCGCTCCGACGATGGAGGTGCACGCCTCGACGCAGATGACCGTCTCGAGCCCCGAGGCCGCGCACTTCGCGAAGGCGCTCGGCATCACCCGCATCGTCGTGCCGCGCGAGCTCTCGGTCGACGAGGTGCGCACCTTCGCGAAGGGCACCGACCTCGAGCTCGAGGTCTTCATTCACGGCGCGCTCTGCATGTCGTGGAGCGGCCAGTGCCTCACCAGCGAAGCCTGGGGCGGGCGCTCGGCGAACCGTGGCCAGTGCGCGCAGTCGTGCCGCTTGCCGTACGACCTCGTCATCGACGGCGCAGTGCGCCCGCTCGGTGACGTCGCCTACCTGCTCAGCCCGATGGACCTCGCCGGCGCGCGAGCCTTCGAGGCGCTGGCCGACATCGGCGTCGCGAGCCTCAAAATCGAAGGTCGCCTCAAGGGCCCCGCCTACGTCGTCACCGCCGTCGAGGGCTACCGCCGCTGGCGCGACGCGGTGCTCTCGAAGCAGCAGCAGTCGCCGAGCGCACAGCAACAGCTCCAGAGAGACCTCGGGAAGATGGCCGTCGCGTACTCGCGCGGGTTCTCCGACGGCTTCTTCGCGGGCTCCGACCATCAAGACCTCGTCGAAGGCCGTTTCCCCAAACACCGAGGCGCGTTGCTGGGCGTCGTCGCCGAGGTGAAGGGCCAGAGCGTTCGCATCGAGCGGGCGGAGCGGCGCGCCTCGGGCGGCGCGGCGGTCGGTGGTGGAGCGCCCGACGGTGCGACCAAGGTGGCATTGCCCGTCATCGGTGGCGCCTCACCGACTGATGCGCGCGGTGTTCCCCTCGACGTGCCCGAGCCCATTCCCGGCTGTGGCGTCGGCTTCGACACGGGCCGGCCGCACGAAGAAGAGCCGGGCGGGCCCCTGTTCGGCGTCGAGCCTGCGCCGCGCGGGTACTGGCTCAAGTTCGGGAAGCCGGGCCCCGACCTCTCGCGCGTACGGCCAGGGCATCAGGTGTTCCTCTCGTCTGACCCGCGCCTCACCGCCGAAGCGAAGAGCGCGGTCGACGCGGGCGCGAAGGGCGTGTCTGGCCGCATTCCCACCGTGCTCACGGTGCGCGGCAGCGAAGGCTCGTCACTGCACGTCACGCTGAGAGCGACCGGGCCGGTCGGCCGCGACGTCACGGTCGAAGGCCAGACGACGGAGCTGCTCACGAAGGCGACTGGCGCGGGCCTCGGCGTCGAGGTGCTCTCCGACAAGCTCGGCTCGTTCGGTGGCACGCCGTTTCGCCTGCAGTCCATCGACCTCGACACGTTCGGTGCAGGCCTGCACCTGCCCGTGTCGTCGCTGAAGGCACTCCGTCGTTCGCTGGTGACCGAGCTCGAGGCGAAGGTGCTCGCGCGCACGCGTCACGCCGTCGCCTCACGCCCCGTCGCCGCGCAGGTCGTCGCCGACGCGTCGAAGCTGCAGGTGCCGCAGCGGTGGAGCCCGCCTTCGGCGCCGTCGCTCCTTCCCCTCGTGCGCACGCCCGCGCAGCTCGAAGCCGTCATCGCGGCGAAGCTGCCCGAGGTCGAGCTCGACTGGATGGAGCTCGTCGGTCTCGAGAAGGCCGTCACCCGCGCGAAGCAGGCCGGGCTGTTCGTCACCATCGCCACCACGCGCGTGCAGAAGCCGGGAGAAGAGGGCATCGACTCGCGGCTCACGCGGCTCGCGCCCGACGGCGTGCTCGTTCGTCACTGGGGTGGGCTCGTGCACTTCTCGAAGCTGGCCACGCGGCCCGTCGTGCACGGCGACTTCTCGTTGAACGTCACCAACAGCGTCACCGCGCATCAACTGCTCGCGCTGGGCTGCGACTCCCTGACCGCCGCGCACGACCTCGACGAGACGCAGCTGCATCAACTGCTCGCGAACGTTCCCGCCGAGCGTGTCACCGTCGTCGGCCACCACCACATCGCCACCTTCCACACCGAGCACTGCGTGTACGCGCACACGCTCTCGCGCGGCCGCGACTTTCGCACCTGTGGCCGGCCGTGCGAGCAACACCGCGTCGGCCTGCAGGACCGGGAAGGCAAACAACACCCCGTCGTCGTCGACGTGGGCTGCCGCAACACCGTGTTCAACGCCCAGGCGCAGACGGCCGCGAGCGCGGTGCCGAAGCTGATTCGCGCCGGCGTGAGGCGCTTCCGCGTCGAGTTCGTGTGGGAGGACGAAGCCACCACGGCCTCGGTGCTCGCGGGGTGGAAGGACTTGCTCTCGGGCGCCGAATCGCCGCAGGGGCTCGTGAAGCGCATCGCCGTGCACGAGCAGTTCGGCGTGACTGCCGGCACCATGCGCACCCTGGCTCCGCTCGAGGTCACCCGATGATGACGCCGAAGCAGCGCGAGTACCTCGAGGCCAACCGCAGGCTCATCGACAACCTCGACGACGCGCTGCTCGACCTGCTCGTGCACCGCGCGCAGGTGGTCGACGCGCTGTGGCAGTGGAAGGAGCAGCAGGCACTGCCCCGCACCGACCCCGCTCGTGAAGCAGAGGTCGTCGAGCGCCTGCTGGTGCGCGCCGAGACGAAAGGGCTCTCTCGTGACGCGGTGAAGCCACTCCTCACCGCGCTCGTCGGCAAGCGGTTGCTGGCTGGCTGAACAGTTCACCGTCTTTCGCGGTCGTCGCCGTGTTCGAGCCAGAGCGCTTCATCAGTGCTCAGGGCTTCGTGCACAGCGCGAAGGGGAACTTCGAGTCGCGCGTGCCTTCCGGTTGAACGACGCAGCCCGCCTTTGCTTCGGGGCTCAGCGCGTCGAACACCTCGAGGCCCAGCAGCAGCTCTTCGGCTTCGCCCATGTCTTCACCGAGCTTCGAGGCGCGGTTGACGGCGTCTCCGAAGAGGTCGTTGCCGACGCGCAGCACGTCACCCTTCGCGATGCCGATGCTGACGCGCAGCGCGTGGCCCTTCGCCTTCTCGAGCTCGAGCGCCGCGAGGAACTCCCTCGCGAAGGCCACCAGCCGCGCTGCGTCGTCCGACACGATGAACAGGTCATCGCCGTACTGCTTCACCAGCTCGACGCGGTGTTTCGCCATCAGGGGCTCGGCGACGCGCTCCATGCGGCGAATCTGCGCGAGGAACCAGGCGATGCCCTTCTCGCGGGTGAGCTTCGAGAAGCCGCTCATGTCAGAGATGAAGACGGCCAGCGGCTGCATGCGGGCCTTGAGCTCGGCGTCCTTCGCGGCGGCGCGCGCCTCGTCGTTCGCGTCTTCGGCCGCGATTCGCTCGTCGAGCATGCGGTCGAGGTCCTTCTCCTGAAGGGTGACGCCAGACGTCGTCGCGCACCCGCTCACGAGCGCCAGCAGCAGCAGCTTCTTCATGACGTCACCCCTCCCACTCGATGCGAAACACCATGACGTCGCCGGTGACGCTCTCGACCGACACACGCCCCTTCAGGTTCAGCAGCGACAGCCCGCCGTCGAGCACGCCTGCGATGTAGTGCGGCAACGGCTCGGAGCGCACCGTCACGAGGGCGACGGTTGGCGCAGGAAACGTCACCGACGACTCGGTGTAGTTGTCGCCAGTGCGAAACGCGCGGGTGAGGCGCTCGAGCGCGCGGCGGGTGCCCAGCACCTTGAGCAGCTGCGCCGACGCCGCGCCCAGCATCGTGCGCTGCCAGCCATCGATGAAGCGGCGCCCGATGCGGCGATGGGCTTCGTCGCGCGTCGACGACTCGTAGATGACGTCGGAGATGGCATCGAGCCACTCCTTGAGCCGGCTCGAGGGCCAGGCAGGCGGGAACGGTTGGCCCGGGTCGAGGGCGAGCGTCTTCAGCTTCGAGGCCAGCGCGTCGGTGACGTCGGGGTGCAGGCCTCGGAGCAGCCCTTCGGCCTGTGCGGGAAAGATGACGCGCTCGAGGTCGGCCCCAGCCATGACGGCGGCAGTATGCCCATCGGCACGCGCGGGGGTACTGGTTCCGCTCGAGGTGGAACGACGCGTTGACGTGCGCGGCCGCGGGGAGTCGAGTGCGCCGCCATGCGCGCCGTCATTCTGCAGCACGAAGCTCACGAAGGTCTGGGCCTGTTCGAAGCAGCGCTGTCGAGCGAGGGCTTCTCGTTCACGAAGCGGTTTCGCGGGGTGGAGCACGCCGACCTCGAGGCCGAGCTGGTCGTCGTGCTGGGTGGCTCCATGAGCGTCGCCGACACCAGCGCGCACCCGTTCCTGAACGACGAGCTCGCGTTCCTCATCGAGCGGCTCGCGCTGGAGCGCCCCTGCCTGGGCATCTGCCTCGGCGCGCAGCTGCTCGCGGCTGCGGCGGGCAGCACCGTGACGCGGGGGAAGAATGGGTTCGAGGTGGGCGTGGGGCCAGTGCGGTGGACGAAGCAGGCGCTCGAAGACGACGTGCTCAAAGGCCTCAAGCCGAAGTCGATGGTGGCGCACTGGCACGAAGACACCTTCACGCCGGTCGAAGGCGCCACGCTGCTCGCCTCGACAGACCGGTACACGCAGCAGGCGTTTCGGCTCAAAGACAGCTTCGGGTTTCAGTTTCACCTCGAGCTGACCGGCGACCAGTTTGGCCAGTGGCTCACCGCCGCGAAAGACGACCTCGCCGCCGCCGGGAAGGACGTGACGGAGCTGGCCTCACACCTCGGCAAGCTGCGCGGCGCCGAAGCCGAGAACCGCGCCGTCATCGAGCGGCTGGCGCATCACTTCGCGCGCGTCGCGAGGCGCTGAGTCACGGCGTCGGCGTGGTCGAAGTGGTGGCGACGCCCGTGACCCACGCCTGTCGAATGAGGCGGCCGCACTTGAGCGACGCGACGCCCTGGTCTCCGCCAGCGCTTGGCGCCCGGCGCGCGATGAGGCCGTACCAGGTCTTCGTCTGGTCGATCCACGGGTAGAAGCCGAGCGCGCCGGCGCTGCTGAAGGCGTGGTCGCCGACCATCGGGTCGTCCTCCACCCAATGGCCGAGCGAGTACCTCCAGCCCTCGGTGGGCGGAGCGGGTGAGGCGACGGCGCCAGCGACACAGGCCTCCGACGCACAGACCTTCTCGCCGCCAAGGTTCGCCGACATGACGAAGCCACCGTTCAACAAGCGACGCAGGAACGTGGCGTAGCCGCTCGCGCTGGTGTTGGCGCCGCCCGCGAGGTTCGTCTGCAGATACCTGAGGTCTCCGAGGCCGAGCACCGAGTCGACCTCGGTCGTCAGCGCCGCGCCGTTCATCGCGCCCAGGCCCATGACGGTCGCCGCGTGCTTCTGAAAATGGCCGGCGCTGTAGAAGAACTTGCCCACGGCGGAGGGCCGCTCCACCGCGCTGGCCGCGCACTCGGCGACCGTCTCTCCGGCAGCGCAGGTCAGCTCCTTCGTGCCCATGGCCGGCGGGAAGACGGTGCCGCTGGTGAAGTTGAGGAAGGGCACGTCGCTCTGCCGAACGCTGCCGACCTTCTGCAGCACGTACGTCGAGTAGAGCCACTTCGACGCCGAAGCGATGGCGATGACCTGGGTCGGCATGGGCGTGTTGGAGCCCACCACCGAGCCCGATGCGCGCATGCCGTTTCGGTCGCCGATCTCCCAGTAGAAGCCCTCGGGCAGCGTGGTGAGGCTGCAGGCCGGGTTCGTGTTCGCGGTCTGGGTTGCTGCAGCGATGCGCGCGGCCTCGGTGGGGCCGGCGTCGACACCGATGCCTGCGTCGAGCGGAGTGCCTGCGTCAGCCGGCATGCCTGCATCGAAGTCGGGCGCGCCGCTGTCCGGGTCCACGCTGCCGCCATCAAGGGCAGGGACGGGCCCACAACCCACCAGAAAGACGACACACACGGCGAACGACAGTCGGCGCATGCCCCTCGAACCCGCTGACTCCGGAGAAGTTGCGCTGAACTCAATTCCCGACTGCAGCGGCGCCGACACACGCGCGGGCCACCGTTGGCGGTGCTGTCCTGGAGCCCGCCGCCCAGGATTTCCAGTCGAAGCAGTCCTGGTCCTGCGTCGCAAGGACGCAGCGGTCGGTGGCTTCGGGGTCCATCAGCGGTCGTCCGCAGACGCCTTGATCAGCGCAACAGGTGCGAACCCCAACCGAAACACAGTCGAGCTGGAGGACAGGCAGCGGCCAGCGTGTTCGCACTGCGCCCGCACGATGCGGTCACACGCCTCACCCACGTTGGCAGGAGCGCAGGCGAGGAGGAGAAGAACGAGCACACAGGCCGAGCCGTGTTCGGGCCTCACTGCTGAACGCGCCTCACGCGCCGTCTTTCGAGGCTCCAGTGCCCTGCGACTCGAGCACCTTGGTCGCCGCGTCGACGAACTCGTTCTCGGTCAGCATCGCCACGATGTGCCCATCAACCGCCACCGGCAGCGCGCCCACCTTGTGCCGCTTCATCAGCGCAATCGCGGTCGCCGTCGACGTGTCAGGCGTCACCGTCACCAGCTCGGTCTTCATGATGGCCGAGACCGCACCACCACGCGGAGCCGCGCCTCGCGCGACGTCAGTCAAATGCCGCATCACCCCGCGCGACGACACGAGCCCGACCAGCCGGCCCTTCTCGTCTTCGACCGGCACGTAGCGCACGCGCTCCCAGGCCATCAGCTCGCTCACGAGCTCGACCGGGTCATCGGGGCTCACGCTGTAGATGTCGCTCACCATCAACTGCGACACCTTCTGGAAGTCGGTGCTCGCCGCGTCCTTCTCGCTGAGCGTCGCGAGCTCCCAGTCGGCGACCACGGTGTCTGACTTCTGCCGCGCCACCATGCCGGCCACCAGCGCCGTCGCCCGCGCGCCCGGCGTTCCACGCCCCTTCATGCGCGAGAGCGAGTTGAGCTGCCACGACGAGCCGGTGTGCAGGCTGCGCGCGCGCCGCTCGATGATGCCGAGGTAGCGGTTGATGTCTTTCGGGTTCACCTTCGCGCGGTCGAGGCCGGCGCGCGCGAGCGGCAACAACCGGTCGAGCACGAGCGGCTGCGCCAGCACTTCTTCTCCATCGAGCCAGGTGAAGCGCGCCCGCAGGCCGTCACGCGCAGCGGCGTACAGGTTCACCCGCGCCTCGTCGAAGCTCATGCGCTCGGCGACGTCGTCGATGGTCGCGCCGAGCTCGCTCATCAGGCCGAGCCAGAACGCGCCGTTCGCCACTTCATCGGCAATCGTCGGGCCCGACGGCAGACACCGCAGCTCGATGCGCAGGTGCGGCTTGCCGTTGTCAGAGATGCCGTAACAGGGGCGGTTCCACCGATAGACGGTGCCCGAGTGCAGCCGCAGCGCCTTCATCGACGGCACGAGGCCGGCTTCGAGCGCCTCGAGCCCATCGGGCCCATCTTGCGTGGTGCCGACGAGCGGGCGGAAGCGCGAGACGTTCTCTTTGAACAAGTCGACGACGCTGCCTTTGAGCCAGCCACGCCCGAATGACACGCGGCCGATGGAGTCACGCAGGTGCAGGCCAGGCGTGCGAATGTCACAGCTCTGCTCGAAGACGGCGATGCGCGTCTCGCTCCAGAGGCGGCGGCCGAAGAGCAGCGGCGAGTTCGTGCCCACGGCCAGCACCGGCGCCGTCAGCATCTGCGCCAGGTTGTACATCTGCGCGAAGCGCTCGGGCTCGGTCAGCTGCAGGTGCACCTGAAAGCTGGCGCACGTGGCCTCGACCATCACCGAGTCGTGCTTCACCACCAGCTCGTCCATGCCGCGAATCGAGAAGTCGAAGTGCTCGCCGCGCGCGCGCTGCATGGCGCGGTTGAGCGCCTGGTACCGCGGCTTGGGCACCATGTTCTCGAGCCCGAGGTCGGTCTTGTGAATGGTGGGCAGAATGCCGGCGAGCACCGGGGTGACGCCCATGGTGGCGCCCGCTTCACGCACCCGCGCGTAGAGTTGGTGCAGCTCGGCCTCGAGCGTCGCCAGGCCGTCACCCGCGAACGTCTGCGACGAGGCGTTCATCTCGAGGTTGAAGGCGCCGAGCTCGGTCGTGTAGCGCGTCGGGTCTTTGAGCTTCTCGAGCAGCGGCATCGCCGCGCCCGTGGGCTGGAACGCGGAGTCGACGAGGAACATCTCCTGCTCGGCGCCGATACGAGAGACGCCACGCTCGAAGGCGCCGCCCTTCACCATGCGCTCGAGCGCCCGCAGCTCGCTCAAGAGCGCGTGCATGTAGTCGCGGCGAGACTCGCCGTTCAGCTCTCCGTCGACTTCTTTGTGGCGCTGCGTCGTCTCCAGCTCGGCCATGGAAACTCTCCCCAGGTGTTGCAGCGGTGCGGCGGTTCAGCTCTGCGGCGTCGTCGGCTTCGTCCACTCGTCGAGGTACTTCGGCAGCATCGCACGCCACGTCACCCAGTCGTGGTCCCACTTGGGGCCCCACGAGTCGACGTAGTTGGGGATTCGTTTCGGCCCCAGCACGTTGGCGAGCCCCCAGCTCTCCTTCAGCGACTCCCACTTTCCTTCACCGGTCACGATGTGGATGTAGCGGGTCTGCAACAGCTCGAGGTGGCGGCCGTTCAGGTGCGGCACGAAGTACAGCGGAGACGCGCGGCGGAAATCATCGGTCGGGTGGTCGGCCTCGATGAAGCGCATCAGGTTGAAGGTGCCGCTCATCGGCAGCGCCTTCGTGAAGACGTCGGGGTAGCGGCACACGAGCGCGGCTGCGTGGAACGCGCCGATGCTGGCGCCCGTCGTCCAGATGGGAATGTCGGGGCTCTGACAGTCCATTCGAATCGCGGGCACCACCTCTTCACGAATGTACTGATGAAACTGGTCCTGCATCTTCATGCGGTACGCGGGGCTGCCGACGCGGTTGAACCACACGCGGCCGCCGACGCTGTCGCACGAGTACACCTTGATGCGGCCCGCGGTGAGCAGCGGGTCGAGCACCTTCATCATCTGGAAGCGTTCGATTTCTTCCGCGTCACCACCGGCGGTGGGCAACACCAGCACCGGCTGACCGAAGGTGCCCCAGCGGGCGAGCGTCGCTTCCTGGCCGAGGCGCTGCGAATACCAACGTGACTTGAGGAACACGCGTGCCTTTCAGGGACAGCCGGCGGCGCGCCAGCTCTGAATGCGTTGCCAGAACAGCTCGGTGAACTTCTCGACTTCGTGTGCAGGAAAGAGCGCCGCCACCTTCTGGCGAACGGCCTCTTTCGCTTCTGGCGTGGCGAAGAACTCGTACGCCTCGGCGTCGAGGTGCTTGAGGTGCGTGCCGCAGAACTCCTCGAAGCGCGCGGTCTCGAAGCGCTGGTCGGCGATGGCGGCGTAGCGGTCGAGCTTCTCGGCGTACGAGAGGTCCTTCGCGGCCACCTCGTAGAAGGGCGCCCAGTCGAGGTTCTTGCGGAATGGCCGCTTCGTCGCGGCGCAGAACAACGTCCACCGCAGGTACGACTTCACCAGCCAGGGGAAGTGGAAGTGCAGCGACGTGACCTGCGAGTCGGGGCAGGGGTTCGCGAAGTCGATGGGGTGCCACACCCCGTTCTTCCGCAATGACTCACACGAGTTGAAGTCCCACCCGAAGAACGCGTTGATGGTGAGCGTGACTTTGCGAAGGTGCTCTTGTTCTGCCTTTGGCAGGAAGTCGACCTTCTGCGTGTAGCGGTCGTGCAGCGGAGCATCGGGCGCGTACGAGACGTGCCGCGTCTGCGGGCCGAAGCCGATGGTGCGCACGAAGGCGTCGTAGCCCTCGACCGAGGCCTGCGCGTGCATGACCGACTTGCCGCTCTCGTCGTACGCCGCCCACGCGTCTTTGGTGTTCTTCACGCGGGTGACGTTGCGCCAGCCACCGCCGTCGTACGGCTTCAAGAAAAAGGGCCAGCCCAGCTTCTCGCCAATCTTGCCGAGGTCGAACAGCTTCGCGTACCGCTTGAGCGTCACCTTCGCGTCGACCTGGTCCTCCGAGTACTCCTTGGCGGGCAGCATCCACGTCTCGGGAATCGGCAGGCCCAGCTTCATCATCGCCGCGTAGCTGGTGTGCTTCTCGTTGCTCTGCACGCTCCAGGGGTTGTTGAAGACGTACAGCCCGTCCATCAACAGGCCCTTCTTGATCCACTCGCGCTGGCTGTGCATCCAGTGGGTCAGGCGGTCGACGACGACGTCGTAGCCCACGGGGTCGCGCAGGCTGTACGGCTGAATGGCGACGCGCTCGACCTCGAAGCGCACCGTGTCTCCGCCGATGGCAAGCTTGAGGTTGAGGCGTTTGACGAGGTGCTCGAAGCACAGCGGCCAGCACACGTCGGCGCCCAGCGACAGACCGATACGTCGGGTGACTTCAGCCACGGAAGCTCCTCATTCGTAGACGAACATCAGGGGACCGGGGAACAACCACGACAACCCTTCACGCAGGCGGTCGCGCCAGTTCTGCCAGTTGTGCCCATCGCGGGCCTCGACGAAGCGCACCTGCATGCCGGTGGAGTCGAGCAGCGGCACGAGCGAGCGGTTCTCGTAGATGAGCGACTCGTACACGCCGCAGCTGACGAAGACGCGTTGGCTCATGGCCGACGGCTTCTCGCGGTAGGCGTTGACGAACTCGACGATGCGGTCGAACAGCGGGCCGCGGCGGTTGCGCCGGCCGATGTCGGTGAAGGCGAAGCTGCCCGACTGCAGCAACAAGCGCCCCCACACGCCCGGGTGCCGGCACGCCGTCGAGAACGAGGCCACCGCGCCGAACGAGGCGCCGAGCAGACAGCGCGCCCGGGGCTCGTCGACGAGGGGGAACTTCATGTTCATGTACGGCAGCAGGTCGTTGGTGATGTACGAGGCGTGGTTCTCGTCGGCCGCGTACTCGCGCAGGCGGTCGGGCGAGTCGGTGAAGGCCACCACCAGCTCGGGAATCTCGAGGCGGTGAATCAGGTTGTCGAGCACCGTCTTCATGCCCGTGTAGTTCAGGTAGTCGCTGCCATCGTGCACCACGAGCAGCGGGTAGCGCCGCGTCTTGCGGTAGCGCGCCGGCAGGTACACCTGCACGATGCGCGAGCCGTACACGCGGCTGGGCACCTTCACGCGCTCGATGACGCCGGGGCGCGCGGTCGAGTCGGGCTGCGTCCACTCCGGGCTGACGTAGCCGGCGCTCTGCAGCACCGAGTTCGCGCCGAACGGGTCTCGCGCACGGTTGGGGTTGAGGGGGTCTTCGATCCACTCCCCGCGGCCGTCGCGGTGAATCTCGTATTTGTATTCGACGCGCGAGTTGCCGGGAATCTCGAGCGTCAAATGCCAGATGTCTGTGTTTGGCGCGCGCGTCAGCGTGGTGGACGACTCCAGCCCGTAGACCCAGTGCCGCACGTTCACGGCTTCGGCCTGGCCCATCCACACGAAGGTGACGTGCGAGTCCTCCACGAGGGGAAACGTGTGGGCGTTCAAGAACGCGCGCAGCTTGCCCGCGTCGCCCCAGGCTGAAATCAGCTCGTCGATGGCTCTGTGCTGCGTCATTGCGGCAACGTGTCTCCCGCGTGCGTGAGGTTCACCACGCCGTTGGAGCGCGTCACGCGCCCGTTCTGAATCACCACCGACGACCGCGCCGGAAACGCGATGCAGCGCGAGGGCGCGAAGCGGCGCGCCACCAGGTGCACGTGCGGCACGTCGTCGAGCTTCAGGCGCCGCTCCGGCTCGGGGAAGACGACCAGGTTCGGCACCAGGCCCAGGCCCGCGTCGAGCACCTCACTCGCGCCGCGGCCCTGCGGAGGGTCGTCGTGAAAGAGCACCACGCGCTGGCTCACGGCCATCGCTCCGGCCGACCAGGCGAAGAGCGTGCGCGCGCCCACCAGCGTCTCGAGGCCGAACAACAGCAGCCGGTTCACCAGCACCGCCACGTGGCCACCCGCGATGGCGATGGCGCCGCAGTCAGAGAGCGCTTCGATGAGGTCGCCGCGGTGCCTCGCGATGGTGGGGCGCATCAGCGGCTTCCACTTCTCGTTGAACTCGGCCCGCACCTTCGCGCACTGGTACAGGTGCCACGCGTCGAGGTCGCGAATGGCGTCGATGCACGCCTGCTCGACCTCTTCCCGAATCGCCTCGGGCTGCTTCGACTCGCGCACCAGGCGCTCGGCCTCGAGGGCGTGGTCGAGGCGCAGGCGATAGACGTCTTGCAGGGCGCGCAGGTGGTTCTGACGCTCCTTGTGGGCCTGGGCGAACTCGGGGTCTTGCCGAAACAGCTGCTCGCCCCGCTTGTAGAGCATGAGGTTGACGGTGTTGCCGTCGAGGTCCTTGGCGAGCTCTTCGTCTTCGTCTTCGCGCTCCTGCCAGCCGGCGGTGACGACGGCGATGCGGCCCTGCACGCCGGCTTCCTTCACCGCGGCAGAGAGGGTGGGCTCGAAGCGCTGGGCTCCGAGGAGCACGGCGGTGGCGCTGGGGGTGGAGTCGGGCATGCGGCGAAGAAGCCCGACGAGTGTACCGTGCCCCCGCTCACCGCGCGACGATAGAGCGCATGCCCCGGCGATTGGGCGATCAGGGCTCGGCGCAGATGACCCTGAAGGCGCCATTGCACGAGGTGGTGCCCATGCCGAAGAAGTCGGAGGCGACGCTGACGGTGCGGCCCACCATGCCCCCCGACATGCCCAGCGAGGCAGACGTGTAGTTGCTGCACGTCGAGGTCGTGGTGCCGACGACCGACGGGCTGCTGGCGCCGTTCCACGCATAGACCTCGCCCGACAGGTAGCTGCCGTCGTCGGCCACCCAGGGGCCGCCGTTCAGCGACTCGGCCATGATTTCGGCGCCCGTGCCCACCTGCACGCCGTCGGTGCGGTAGTAGGTGCTGGTCGAGGTGAGCCGGCCGCCGGCCGTGATGGCGGTGCTGGCCACGAGGGCGACGAAGCTTCGGGTCGAGTAGGCGGCAGGCTTGTGCGCGTTGCAGAACGCGTCGACCGAGCCGATGCCGTTGCCCAGGCTGGGCACGAAGGTGGCCACCGTCGTGTAGATGATTTTTCCGCCCGTGGGCACCGTGGGCGCCGAGGCCAGCGTCGTCGAGGTGCGCTGCAGGCAGTAGATGCGCAGGGTCGAGCCACACGAGATGCCGGCGAAGGCGAAGCTCCAGCGGCTGGGGCCGCCGCTCGTGATGCCGACGTCGTTGGTGCCCGAGGTCGAGCTCCAGCCCGAGCAGTTGCCCGGAGACGCGCTGCCGTCACCGTACGTTCCTGTCCACGCGTACTCGTTCACCAGCTTGCCGTACTCGTCGAGGTTGGGCGGTACGAGCAGCCGGTTCGCCAGCAGGTTCGTCTCGCTGGTGGCGACCAGCTCGGTGTCGATGCGGCGGTAGTGCCCGCGGTTGGCGCCGAGGCGGGTGGTGGCCAGGTTCGAAGGCGTGGAAATCCACGCGACGTAGCTGTCGTTGGTGGTGGCGTTGATGCCCGCGGCGGTCGCCAGGGCGTTGCACTGCGCGTCGTAGGCGGCGGGCGAGCCGAGGTTGCCTGCGAAGCGCGTCGACGAGACGAAGATGAGGTTGCCGCTGTACCCGAGGTAGCGGGCGTTCGCGCCGGTGTGCGCCGTCATGCTGATGGTGCAGAGGTTGCCGTGCCCGTAGTCGGTGCAGCTCGTCGGGGCGGCCCAGTAGGCGAAGTGCAGCGTCGAGCCGTTCGCGGTGGGGTTCGCGCGCACGGTGACCGAGGCGTTGTCGTCGTAGAGGGCCGAACAGGGCGTGGTGCCGCAGTTCTGCAGGCGGTTGTCCGTCGTCGAGACGGTGCCACCCGAGAACGAGGCGACGATGGTGAGGCGCCACTGGCCACGGCCCGTCGCGGCGAGCGAGACCGAGCCGCCCGTGGCTGCGGTGAGGGTCAGCGTGCCGTTGCGCACGCCGCCAGCGCTGGGCGTGAAGGCGACGTTCATCGAGCAGCTGCCACCAGCCGCGATGGCGACGCCGCAGGTGTTGTTGCTGACGACGAACTCGCTCGCGTTGGTGTTGGTGAAGGTGGGAACGCTCGTCGGCAGGTCGCCGGTGTTCTGAATCGTCCACGTGAAGGCAGCCGAGGCGACGCCCACCTCCTGGCCCGCGTAGTCACGGGAGGTGGTAGCGGCGAAGAGCGTCGCCGGGTTCTGCACGTTGGCGGTGAGGTTGAGCGAGGGGCTGCTGCCCGGCGTGGCCGACGCCGTCAGCGTCGCCGTCTTCATGCCGTTGCCGTTGGCCGCAGACGCCGAGAAGCGCACGGCCGAGGTGCACGACTGGCCACCGAGCAGCGGCTGGCCAATCTGACACGCGGTCGCGCCCGACGAGACCTGCCACTGGCCCGCGTTGGTGCCCGACAGGCCGAGGCTGAGCGCTCCAGAGGCCTGCTGGCCGGTGTTGGTGACGGTGAAGCTCATCGTCTGCGTGGTGTTGAGCAACACGTTGCCGTAGTTGGTGTTCGAGCCCGAGGCGGCCACCAGCGTGAGCGCGGCAGGAGAAATGGCGCTGCCGGTGATGGAGTAGACGGCTGGCCCGCCC
The DNA here is from genome assembly GCA_016793585.1 of Archangium sp. The sequence goes on along the minus strand of JAEUJR010000474.1, from coordinate 2,583 downwards.
GGCATCGACGAGGCCGTGAGCGTCGCCGTGTGCGTGCCCGCGGCGGCAGGCGAGTAGAGGATGACGCCCGTGCACGAGCCGTGCGCCGGCACCGAGTTGCCCGAGCACGTCGAACTCTGAATCGAATACTGCGACGCGCCCGAGCCCGAGAAGCCGAAGGTGACGACGCCCGAGGCCACGTCGCCCTCGTTCACGAGGGTGAAGTTCTGCGTCGACGTCTGCCCGGCGACGATGGTGAAGAAGGTGGTCGACGGTTGCGTGAACGAGAGGGCCGCGGGCGCCAGGCCGACGCCCGAGAGGGTCGCCTGCGCGGTGTTGCTGCCCGACGTCGCGCTCACGAAGCCGCTGAGGCTGCCCGTCGTCTGCGGCGTGAAGGTGATTCGAACGGAGCAGGTGGCGTTCGGCGTGAGCGTCGCGGCGCAGGTGTTGCCGCTGGGGACGAAGCTGCTGGCGAACGAGCCGCCGACGGTGACGACGGGCGTGGCGAGGTTGCTGCCACCCGTGTTTCGAATGGTGAAGTCCTGAAACCCGCCCGACTGCATCAGCACCACGCTGCCGAAGTCGCGGGTGGTGGGTGAGATACTGAGGGCTCCGGGGGCGATGCCCGTGCCTTGAACGGTCGCCGTCGGCGCGCCGCCAGGCGTGGCCGAGGCTGAGAAGGTGGCTGACTGCGAGCCGGCCGCAGCGGGCGCGAACGAGAGCGTCACCACGCAGGTGACGCCCGCGCCGATGGCGGAGCCGCAGGTGTTGCTCACCACCGAGAAGACGCCGGGCGGCATCATGCCGAACGACGGCGTGCCCGACGGCACGTCACCGCGGTTGGTGACGTTGATGGTGGCGGTGCTCGCTGCGCCGTTCACGACGGAGCCGAAGTCGACGAGGTTCGTCGACAGCTGCAGCAGCGCCTGCGCCTGCCCGAGGCCGCTCAGGTTCACGCTGACGGGGGTGACGCCCGTGCCACCGACGTTGAGCACGGCGGTGCGGGTGCCCGGCGCGCCCGGGCTGAAACGAATGGTGATGGTGCAGGTGCCCGACGCCGTCACCGACTGGCCGACGCAGCCGTCGACCGACCTGGTGAACTCCGTCGCGTTCGTGCCGGTGACCGAGGTGGTCAACGCGCTCGTCGTCACGCCTCCGGTGTTGGTGATGACGATGTCGAGGGTGTTCGCCGCGCCCACGATGGTGTTGGCGAAGTTTCCCGGTGACGGGTTCGCGCTGAGGGCCGGCGGGTTGAGGCCCACGCCGGTGAGCGTGGCTGAGCCGCCCGTGCCCACCGAGGTGCTCGCCTGCAGCGTGGCTGCCTTCATGCCCGTGGTGCCCGGCGTGAAGGTGACGTCGACGGTGCAGGTGCCGTTCGGAGTCAGTGCCGTTGTACAGAGATTGTTGGAAAGGCTGAACATGGTGGCGTCATTGCCAGACAGCGAGATGGCAGGAATGGCGCTGGTGGAGCCTCCGGTGTTCCTGATGGTGAACGTCTGCGGCATCGAGCTCGAGCCGAGGCCCACGTTGCCGAAGGGGTGCGGGTTGGGGCTGACGGTGAGGGCCGCCGGGGTGGCGCTGCGGCCGACGAGGGTGACGGCCTGAATGCCGCCGGGGGTCGCGTCGACGAGCAGCGAGCCGTTCAACGTGCCGGTCTGCATGCCCGGCGCGAAGACGACGTCGACCTGGCAGGTGCCGCTGGGCCCGAGCGCGCTGGTGCAAGTGGTCGACTGAATGCCGAACGCCGTGGCCTGGGCGCCCGAGAGGCTGACCATCAGCTGGCCGGTGGGGAGCGAGCCGGTGTTGCGCACCACCACCGTCACGGCGGCGCTGGTGCCGCCGACGGTCACCGAGCCGAAGTCGATGTTGGAGCGGCTCAGCGAGATGACGGCGGTGCCGGCGTCGGCAACGCCCGCGTCTTCGATGACCACGCCGCCATCGTCGACGACGCCGCCATCGGCATCGCCGCCCGCCGAGCCACCAGCCATGCCGCCCGCATCACCACCAGCCATGCCACCGGCGTCTCCGCCTGCCGTGGAGCCGCCCGCGTCGCCGCCTGCGGTCGAGCCGCCAGCGGTCGAGCCGCCAGCGGTCGAGCCACCCGCCGCGCCACCCGCCGCGCCACCCGCCGTCGACCCGCCGGCCGTGGAGCCACCAGCCGTCGAGCCTCCTCCCATGGAGCCGGCCGAGCCGCCCGCGGTGCTGCCTCCGCCCGCCGCGCCGCCGCCCATCGAGTCGGCCAGCGCGCAGCGGCGCTCGTCACCGACGCCGGTCGCGACGCAGAACTGCTTGTCGGGGCAGTCTTCGTTGGTACGGCAGGGAGCTCCGGGGTCGAACGAGACGACACACCCGGTCGCCAGCAGGCAGCCGAGGGCAAGGCGCAGAGAGTTCTTCATGAGCGCCCCAATCAGAGCGCGAATGAGGTGAGAAATCGAGCGCCCCGAGCGAGCCGGCTGAGCGCTGATCAAGCCGCTAGTGTGCGATGACCTTCACGGTTTGCCCGATGAGATTGAGCATGCCGCGCAAGGTGTCGTAGTCGGGGTGTTTGAGCCGCATCCACGCGTTCGCCATGTAGCCCGCTTCGACGGGCTGGGTGGGCGTGCC
>JAEUJR010000432.1 GCA_016793585.1 Archangium sp. | reverse complement strand
CTCAACGTGCCCGTCGGCGAGTTCACCGTGCGCCACGACCCGACGAACTTCTCGACGCCGTCGAAGCCGCTGCCCTTCGCGATGGGCGACATGCTCCAGTACGGGCGCTCGGCCTTCAACCTCGGCATCGTGCCCGCGCCGGCCGTCGACAACGGCGTCGAGGTGTTCGGCTCGCTCGGCCTCGGCAAGCGCGTGTCGCTCGACTACACGGTCAGCCTCATCAAGGGCCTGGCGGGCGACAACGACCTCGACTTCGCGCGCTCGCGAGTCTGGGTCGACAACAACCGCACGCCGGCCGTCGCCGCGCGCGTCGTGCTCACCGGGCCAGACTGGTCGTTCGGCGCCTCGGGAACGGCGGGCGCCTACGATTCGAAAGACTCGCTCTGGTACGCCATCGCGGGAGTGGAGGCCTACGCGCGGCTGGGCGTCGTCACCCTGCGCGCAGAAGCGCTCGCCCGCCGCACCGACCTCGACGCGACCGCCACCGGCTACCCGTTTCAGCTCATCGACGCGTGGTTCCTCAAGGCGGGCTGGTACGCGCAAGCCGACGTGCAGCTCCATCGCCTGGTGACGCTCGTGCTGCGCAGCGACGGCCTGCACCGCTTCGGCATGCCGTTGCCAGACAGTGAGCTGACGACCTCGTCTTCGGGCGTGCAGCGGCAGACGGTGGCGGCCTTCGTGCGTGCGAACGACTTCGTCGCCTTCAAGGCCGACTACGAGCTGTGGACCTTCACCGGCACCACCTTCCCCCTTCGCCACGTCGGGCGCGTCGCGCTCGTGCTCGGGTACTGATCGATGCTCGCGCTCCTCGTCACCCTGAGCCTCGCCGCCCCGCCCAGCACCCGGCTGCTGTACGAGCAGAAGTGTCTGTACTGCCACTCGGAAGAGGTCTCGGAGCGCGTGCGTCTCACCGAGCCACAGTGGCGCCGCCTCATCGAGCAGATGCGGCAACGTGCTCCAGTGCTCATCACGCGCGGAGATGTCTTCACGTTGAGCCGGTACATGGCGAACGGGCTGAAGCTGGTGCCCGCGCAGAAGCCGGTGGTTGCCGTCACGAAACCCGACACGCTCGGAGCCGACCCGCGCCTCGCTGCGCCCGATGCTGGCGTTCCCCGCGACGTTCCCCTGCCGACGCCCATCGATCCGCTCCCCGAAGAGCCGAACGCCGACGAGCTCGCCTTGGCCGAAGAGGGCTTCGCACTCATGCAGACGAGGTGTTCGCGCTGCCACACGCTGGGGCGGGTCTACGGAAAGCTCGACACGCTCGAGCGCTCACTCAACGTCATCGAGCGCATGTCGCTCAAGACGGGCTCGGGCATCACCGAAGACGATCTGCGGGTGCTCGAGGCGTACCTGCGCTCGCAGTTCGAGCGGCCACTCCAGAGCGCAGCAGAGCCGGCTGGTCGAGCCACGTCTCCTCGGTGAGGAGCGCCGATTCGCCCTCACAGACAGCAGCGGAACCCGAGGTGACTGGAGCCCCCCTGCCCCGGCAGTGAGTAGTCGCGCACGTCACAGGCCAGCTTCGCGTCGCTCTGCAGATACGAGCCGCCCCGAATCACGCGCTGGGGTTTGCCCTCGGTGAACGGTGTCGACGTCCACTCTGCGACGTTGCCGACGAGATCGGCGACCCCCGACGGTCCGACGCAGTTCTTGAACGAACCCGCCGGCGCCGGCCCCTTCGCGCCCTTCGTCACGCAGCGCTTCGGCCCGGGAGCCGCATCGCCCCACGGGAACTTCGAGTGCGCGGGGCCGGAGCACGCCGACTCCCACTCGGCCTCGGAGCACAGGTGCTTGCCCACGCCCTCGCACAGCTTCACCGCATCGTCGTAGTCGACCTTCGTCGCGGGCCGAATGCCCTCGCGGTTCGGGTACTCGAACCGATCGATGAAGACGGCGCCGACGCGCACCATGTTGCTGTGCAGCGCTGTCGAGAGCCGCTTGTTCTCGGCCACCAGCGCGTCGTCATCGGGCAGCGCGCCGAGCCGTCTGAGCGCGTCGAGGCGAACCTTCGCGTCGTCTGACGAGTCACGCGCGAGGGCCTGCTGCGCTTCGGCGCGGAGCTTCGTGGCGAGCCGGCCCCTGAGCGCGACCCACTCCGACCGCCCGGGAAACGACCCCTCGGCGGCGAGGAGCACATCGACGGCCGAGTCGCCCGGCTGGCCCGCGAGCACGCCGCCGTCGAGCCGGGCTTCGACGCCGTCGAACGCCTGCTTCACCGCCTGCGCGATGGGGTCGACGGCGGGCTCGACCGGCGTCACCACGGGCGGCGGAGGCCGCGTCACCAGCCACGCGACGCCCGCGACGATGACCAACGCCCCGAGGCCGAGCGCGAGCCCCGGTGCTCGCCTGCGAACGGGTGGAGGCGGCTGCTGCGCCAGTGAGCGCTTCAGCTCGAGCAGCTGCTCCCGAACGACTGCCGCCGATGCAGGGCGCGCGACGGCTTCGATGTCCATCAACGAACGAATGAGCGCGTCGAGCGCGTCTGGCACGTCGGGCCGCAGCGTCTTCACGTGCGGGCGCGGCTCGCTCTGGTGCATCGAGATGAGCACGTTCGCGTCGACGTGCGAGAAGGGCAGTCGACCCGTCAGCAGCTCGTAGAGCACCACGCCGAGCGAATAGAGGTCGGCCTTCGGCCCTACGCGCTTGTTCGCGGCCTGCTCGGGCGCCACGTAGTCGGGCGTGCCCATGGCGAACGTCGACCCCTGCTTCACCTTCATCGCGAGCCCGAGGTCGAGCACCTTGTAGACGGGCGGCCGGTTCGGGCGCTGGTGAACGAAGAGGTTGCCAGTCTTGATGTCGCGATGAACGAAGCCGGCGGCGTGCGCCGCCTCGAGCGCGTGCAGCACCGGAATCGCCAGCTCGAGCACCTCGGCCACCGTGAACTGCTTCTGCCGCTTGAGCCTGGCTTCGACCGACTCGCCGTCGAGCAGCTCCATCACGAGGTACGAGCGGCCGTCGGGAAGCTTGCCGAAGCCGAAGACGTCGACGATGCCCTCGTCGCCGATGGAGTTCACCGCGCGCGCTTCGGACAAGAGCGTCGGAAGGTTCGGGTCGTCGTTCAGGTGCTGGTGAACGATCTTCAGCGCCACCCTGCGGCCAATGTTCGTCTCGACGGCTTCGTACACCGCGCTCATGCCGCCGAGCCCCAGGCGCCGCTCGATGCGGTACGAGCCGACGACCTGTCCCACGAGCGGGTCGTTGTCGGCCGAGACGAGTTCGGTGCCGTCGTCAGGGCAGACGACCGCGTTCGGAGGCACCGCGACTCCGCACGCCGGGCAGTTGGTGACGATGACCGGGCTCAGCGAACCACCTCGATCGCGCCCGCCATGCCGGTGCCGTTCGCCGAGCCGTGATGCGTGCAGTAGTAGCCGTAGACCCCGAGCGCCTTGTCGAAGGTGATCGAGGTGGCGCTGCCGCTGGTCTGCTCGAAGGCCGGCATGGTGGCGGGGCCGCAGGCCTGCGTCATGGGGTGAGACCCGAAGTCTCCGCCCTGGAACATGACGCTCTGGCCGAAGCGCACCCGCACGCAGGCGGGTGTGTAGCGATCGTTCCCTCCGGGGAAGCGCACCACCTTCGTCGCGGCGTCAGACAGGTCCGTCCACGAGGTGCAGCGCACGGCGCTGCCGCAGCCCAATTGGGGCGCAGCGCAGCGGCTGCCCGAGCAGAGCCCCGAGCTGCAATCGAGCGAGGTGAGGCAGCGGCCGTTGTTCGCACAAGGCCCGCAGCTGCCGCCGCAATCGACGTCGGTCTCGGAGCCGTTCTGCTGAGCGTCGGAGCACGTCGCCGAACCGCCGCCGCTGCCGCCGGCCGTCGTCCCGCCGTCGGCGAGTCCGCTGCCCTGGCCCGTCAGCCCCGCGTCGGCCTCGAGGGGCGGGCCGACCTGCGGCAGACACGAAGCCAGGACGAACGAACACACCAGAAGGCGCACGGGCGCACTGCGTAGCACGGGGCCTGTGCCGCCACCGCGCCATGAGAGGGCGTCAGGAGCCGTGCTCCCATCCTCCGCCGAGCGACTGGTACAGGTTCACCATCGCGTGCAGCAGGCGCTTCTTCGTCTCGATGAGCTCGAGCTCGGCGTCGAGGGAGTCACGGCGCGTGAGCAGCACCTCCATGTAGTCGGCGCGCGCCGACTGAAAGAGCACGTTCGAGACGTCGACCGACTGCTTGAGCGTGTCGACCTGCCGGCTCTCGAGCTCGTACCGCTTCTTCACGTTCTCGTACGTCACCAGCAGGTTCGCGACCTCGGTGAAGGCCTGCAGCAGCGTGCGCTCGTACGAGAACACCGCCTGCAGCTGTCTGGCATTGGCCGAGCGGTACTGCGCCTCGATGGCGGCGCGGTTGAGCAACGGCGCGGTGAGGTTGCCGGCCAGGTTGTACAGCAATGACTCCGGCGTCGTGACGAGGTGAACGATGTTGAAGGAGTTGTAACCAAGCCCCGCATCGAGGCTGAGCGCGGGGAAGAAGCTGGCCCAGGCAGACTTCACGCTCAGCTTCGAGGCCTCGAGCTCGAGCTCGGCCTGCCGGACATCGGGGCGGTTCTTGAGCAGCTGCGAGGGCAGGCCGGATTCGATGACCTCGGGGACGGGCGCGAGCAGGCTCTGGGGGTCGCGCGTCACGGGCTGGGGGAAGCGGCCGACGAGGAAGTTGAGGCGGTTCTCGGCCTGCACGCGCTCCTGCTCGAGGTCGTAGATGCGGCTCGAGTTCTTGAGCAGCTCGGCCGAGAAGCGCAGCACCGCGAGCTCGGTCACGCGCGCCGCCAGCTTCTCGCTCTTCACCACCTCGAGCGCGTCGCTCTGCAACTTGATGTTGCGCTTGAGCACCTCGAGCTGAAGGTCGAGCGCGCACAGCTCGTACCAGGTGCGGGCGATCTCGGCGACCAGCTGCGTCACCATGAAGTCCTTCGCGGCCGCCGAGGCCTCCGCGCGCGCCGTGGCCGAGCTCGCGGCGTTGCGCAGCTTGCCCCAGACGTCGACCTCCCACGTGGCGGTGAGCCCGAAGCCGAAGTTGCCCAGGTTCTCGGGCACGCCCGTGGCCTTGTCCGAGAAGCCCTGGCTGGTGAAGCCGCCGACCTTCTCGACCCCCACGCCCAGGCCTGCGTTCACCCGTGGCAGGTACTCGCCGCGCCGGGCGGCCGCCTCGTTGTGCGCGATGATGATCTCCTGCATGCGAACGTTGAGCTCCTGGTTGTTCTTCAGGGCGAGCTCGATGAGGTGCTGCAGCTCTTGGTCGGCGAAGAACTGCTTCCACGGCCGAAGGCCTGCGTTCTCGGGAACACCGGCGTCAGCCTCGGGCACGCCTGCGTCGAGCGCGCCGCGCTGAAAGGAGCCGGGCACGTACTGGCTCGCGTCACGCGGCGGGTTCTCGACGAGCGTGGGAATACACGCCGACCACACCACCACCACCACGACGGCCAATGCCTTACGCATCGTGGTGGCCCTCGGTCAGCGGCTCTTCGTGCTCGTCCCTGATGAGACTCTTGCCCTCCGAGAGCGTGCCGAAGATGAAGTACAGGCCTGGCACGATGGCGACGCCGAAGACGGTGCCGAAGAACATGCCGCCAAGCGCCGAGGCGCCGATGGTTCGATTGCCGATGGCGCCCGGGCCGGTGGCGACGACGAGCGGAATGAGGCCGGCGATGAAGGCGAACGACGTCATCAAGATCGGGCGGAAGCGCACCTTCGCGCCTTCGATGGCGGCCTCGAGCACGGTGCTGCCCGCCTTGTGCTTCTGCACCGCGAACTCGACGATGAGCACCGCGTTCTTGCCCAGCAGACCGACGAGCATCACGAGCCCGAGCTGGGCGTAGATGTCGTTGGCGAGCCCGAGCAGCTGCACGAGGAACAACGAACCGAAGACACCGGTGGGCAACGACAGAATGACCGCGAGGGGCAACAAGAAGCTCTCGTATTGCGCGGCGAGCACCAGGTACACGAAGGCGAGCACGATGGCGAAGATGATGATGGCTTCGTTGCCACGCGCGGCTTCGTCGTACGACAACCCTTCCCACGCGATGTCGTAGCCGCGGGGGAGCGTCGCGGCGGCGACCTCTTTCACGGCATTGATGGCATCACCGCTCGTGTAACCCGTCACCGGCTCGCCACGAATGGCCGACGAATTGTACAGGTTGTACCGGGTGATCTCGTTGGGCCCCTGCGTCTTCTTGAGCGTCATGAAGGCCGAGTACGGCACCATCTCGTCGCGGTCGTTCTTCACGTAGAAGTTCAACAGGTCCGACGGCATGCGGCGCGCCTCTGGAGACGCCTGCACGTACACCTTGAAGAAGTTGCCGAACCGGATGAAGCCCTGCTCGTAGGTACTGCCGATGAGAATGTCGAGGTTCTCCATCGCCTTCTTGATCGACACGCCCTTCTGCATGGCGAGCTCGTTGTCGATGACGATCTCGTACTGCGGGTAGTTGGCAGCGAAGAACGTGAAGAGCCCGGTCAATTCCTTCCGTTTGCGAAGGTTGTCCATGAACTCCTGATTGACCTTGTCGAACTCGCGGTAGTCGGTGTCGTTGGTCTTGTCGAGCAGGCGCAACGCAAACCCACCGGCGGCGCCGTAGCCCGGCACGGCGGGCGGCTGGAAGAACTCGACGACGGCGCCGATCTCTTGCGACTTCTTCTCGAGCTCTTCGATGATCTCGTTCACCGAGTGTTTGCGCTGCGACCAGCCCTTCAGGTTGATGAGACAGGTGCCGGCGTTCGAGCCACGGCCCTCGGTCAACACCTCGTAGCCGGCGAGCGACGAGACCGACTCGACGCCTTCGACCGTGGCGGCCAGCCGCTGCAGCTCTCGCGAGACGTCGTTGGTGCGCTCCAGGGTCGTGCCGGGCGGCGTCTGCACGATGGCGTAGATCATGCCCTGGTCTTCGTTGGGCACGAACCCCGAGGGCAGCACGCGGTTGACCCACACGATGCCGAAGCCGAAGACCGTCAACGCGAGGAAGGTGACGAGGCGGCGGTGCGCGACCAGCTTCAGCACGTTCACGTAGCGGTTGGTGCCGCGCTCGAAGAGCCGGTTGAACACCTCGAGCGCGAGGTTGATGGGCGTCTTGCGCTTCGGCGCGCCGTGGTTCGGCTTCTTCAGAATCATCGCGCACAGGACCGGCGTCAGCGTGAGCGCGACCACGCCAGAGAGCACGATCGACGAGGCCATCGTGATGGCGAACTGCCGGTAGAAGACGCCGACCGGGCCGGTCATGAAGGCGACGGGCACGAACACGGCGGTCATCATCAGCGTGATGGCGATGACGGCGCCGCTGATCTCACCGAGCACCTTCTGCACGGCGGGGTACGGCGCGAGGTCCTCCGCCTCCATCTTCGCGTGCACGGCTTCGACGACGACGATGGCGTTGTCGACGACGACGCCGATGGCCATGACGAGCGCGAACAGCGTGATGAGGTTGATGGTCAAGCCGAAGGCCTGCATCGCCACGAAAGCGCCGATGAGCGACACCGGCACGGCGAGCGTGGGAATCAGCGTCGAGCGCCAGTCACCGAGGAAGAAGAACACCACGAGCGCGACCAGCAGAAACGCCTCGCCCAGCGTGTGCACGACCTTCTCGGTCGACGCGTCGAGGAAGCTCGAGACGTCGTAGCTGACCTGGTAGTCCATTCCCTTCGGGAAGGACGAGACCTTCAGCTCCTCGAGCTTCTGCTTCACGTTCTCGATGACCTCGCTCGCGTTGCTGCCGTAGGTCTGCTTGAGCACGATGGCGGCCGACGGGTGGCCGTCGAGGTTCGAGTAGATGTCGTAGAACTCGCTGCTCAGCTCGACCTGCGCGAGGTCCTTCAGGTGCAGCTGTTTGCCGCCCGCCTTCGCGCGAATGATGATGTTCTCGTATTGCTCGGGCTTGTTGAACCGGCCCTCGTAGACGAGCACGTACTCGAGCGCCTGCGACTGTTTTCCCGTCGCCTGCCCCAGTCGGCCCGGGCGACCGATGACGCTCTGCTCGGCGATCGCCTCCATCACCTCGTCGGTCGAGACGTTGTACGCGCGCATGCGATCGGGCTTGAGCCAGATGCGCATGGCGTACTGCCGCGACCCGAGAATGCGGGTCTGCGAGATGCCCTTGATGCGGCTGAGCTCGGGCAGCAGGTTGACGTTGGCAAAGTTGTACAAGAACTTCTGATCAGCGTCCTTCTCGGTGCTGTACAGGTTCACGTACATCAGCATGCTGGGCTGTACCGGGTTGACGATGACGCCCTCGAGCTGCACGAGCGGCGGCAGCCGGTTCATCATCTGGTCGACGCGGTTCTTCACGTTGACCAGCGCCTGGTTCGGGTCGGTGCCCAGCTCGAAGACGACCTGTATCGTCGCTTCACCGGCGCTCGTCGCGTCAGAGACGATGTAGCTCATGTGCGGCACGCCGTTGATGGCGCGCTCGAGCGTGATGAGCGACGACTTCACGAGCACGTCGGCGCTCGCGCCCGGGAAGGCCAGCGACACCATCACGCGCGGAGGAGAGATCTCGGGGAACTGCGAGACCGGCAGCGTGCGCATCGCGAGCGCGCCCAGAAAGACGACGAGCACGGACAACACGATCGCCAGCACAGGCCGGTGGATGAAACGTTCGAACATGGTGACTCACCTGGTGACGGAGCGATGAACGACCGTGCTCACTCTGACGGCGCTTCGAGGTGCGCGAGCACCTCGCCGGGCTTCTGGAACTTCGGCTCGATCACGCTGCCTTCGCGAACCTTGCGCAGACCCTCGAGCAGAATCTTGTCTTTCTCGTCGACGCCCTTCGCCACCACGTACACCTGCGGCAGCTCGGCCTTCACGGTGATGGCCCGCGAGCGCACGACGTTCTGCTCGTCGACGACGAACACGTACTTCTTGTCGAGCACGTCGAAGGTCGCCGCCTGGGGAATGACGAGCGCGTCGTCCAACGTCTCGCTCACGAGGATCTTCCCCGTCTCGCCGTGGCGCAGCAGCTGCTTCGGGTTGGGAAAGGTGGCGCGAAACGCGATGGCGCCGGTCTCGTTGTCGAAGTCGGCCTCGATGGTCTCGACCACGCCGGGCTGGTCGAAGACCTTGCCGTCGGCCATGAGCAGCCGCACCGACCAGGGCTTCTTGCCTTCGGACTCAGCCTTGTACTTGAGGTACTCGGCCTCGGTGACGTTGAAGTACACCCACATCGTGCTGTTGTCAGAGAGGGTGGTGAGCAGATCGCCTTCGTCGACGAGGCTGCCCTTTCGTGCACTGAACAGCCCCATCATGCCGTTGAAGGGCGCCCGAATCTGCGTGAGGCCCTGGTGCGTCGTGGCCAGCGTGAGCTGCGCCTGCGCCTTGTTGAAGTTGGCGCGCCCGATGGCGAGCTCGTTCTGCGAGACGACGTTCTTTTCGGCGAGCGCTCGCGTGTTGTCGTACTCGATCTGCGCGCGCTCGGTCTCGGCCTGGGCCTTCTGCACCTCGGCCTGGTAGATCATCGGCATGATTTGAAACATGCGCTGGCCGCTCTTCACGAACTGGCCTTCGTCGACGAAGATGTCTTGCAGGTAGCCACGCTCGAGCGCCCGCACCTCGATGTGTTGAAAGGCCCGAATCTGAGCGACGTACTCGCGGGTGAGCTCGGTGGGCTTGCGCAGCGGGTTGGTGACGGCGAGCTGCCGCTTCTCTTCGACCTCGACCTTCTCGGTGTGACACGCCGAGAGCGCCACCACGGCCACGGCCGAAAGGCTGACGAGCGCTCGACCCTTCACAGACCATCGATTCGTCTTCTGCACGCTTCCGCCTCTGGTGTGGGTCGCTGATGTTTGCGGCGCCGGGGGTGACTGCCAGCCACCTGAGCACCCGGCGTGCCATGTCGGATGCCCCAGAAACGCCTCACCCACACGTGGAAGAGTGACTCAATGCCCCCCAAACGAGTCGGAATGACTCGCTCAGCCGTGCTTCGGCAGGGAACGGCCGAGCCCGAAGCCACGATTGACAAGGCGGCGGGGGTCTCGAAGAAGGGCCGGGCCCGCATGAAGCCGTTGCTCCTCGTCAGCGCCCTGCTCCTGGCCGCCTGCAAGCCGGCACCCGAGACCGAGCTCGTCGTGTTCGCCGCCTCGAGCCTGAAAGACGTGTTCGGCGCGCTGGGCACGACGTTCACCGAGCAACACCCAGGGGTGCGGCTGAGCTTCAACTTCGCCGGCACCCAGGAGCTGCGCACCCAGCTCGAGCACGGCGCGCCCGCCGACGTCCTCGCCTCGGCCGACGTCAGACACATGGCCGAGCTCGAGCAGGCGGGCCGCGTGCAGCCGTCGCAGCTGTTCGCGAAGAACGAGCTGGTGCTGGCGGTGTCGAGAGAGGCCGCGGCGACGGTGACGCGCCTCGAAGACGTGACCTCGCTCGAGCGCATCGTGATGGGCGGGCCCGACGTGCCCATCGGCCGGTACACCCGCGAGCTGCTCCAGCGCGCCTCGACCTCGTCGCTGGGCCCCGCCTTCGTTCAGCGCTTCGACGCGCACGTCGTCTCGAAGGAGCTGAGCGCGCGGCAGGTGCTGGCGCGGGTCTCGCTCGGTGAAGCGCAAGCGGCCTTCGTCTACCGCACCGACGCGCTGTCGGTCGCTGACGCGGGCGTCGCCATCGTTCCGTTCGGCGCCGAGCTGCAGGTCGTCGCCGAGTACCCCATCGCCCTCGTGACGAGACCTGCGCACCCGACGCTCGCCCGTGCGTGGGTCGAGCTCGTGCGCTCGGCAGAAGGCCAGCGGCAGCTCTCGTCGGCGGGCTTCCTTCCGGTCGCGCCATGACGAAGTGGCGCCGTCAACACCTGGCGCTCGCCGCCGTCGGTGGCGTGCTCGCGCTCTACCTCTTCGCGCCGCTGCTGGTGCTCATCGGCTCGACGGGCAGCGGCTTCTTCGCGGGCCTTGGCCACCCGCTGGTGTGGCCGGCGATGAAGCTGAGCCTGTCGACGACGCTCACCAGCCTCGCGGTGGTCGTCGGGCTCGGTACGCCGCTGGCGTGGGTGGTCTCGCGCAGCAGCTCGCGGGCGGGCCGGGTGCTCGAATCGTTGCTCCAGCTGCCCGTGGTGGTGCCGCCTGCCGTCGCGGGCGTCGCGCTGCTGCTCACCTTCGGCCGGCGCAGTCTCTTGAGCGCCGCCTTCAGCCCCGACGGGTGGTCGCCGTCGTTCACCAGCCTCGCCGTGGTGATGGCCGAGACGTTCGTGTCGGCCCCCTTCTTCCTGCAGGCGGCCATCAGCGCGTTCCGCCGCATCGACGGAAACCTGGTGACGGTCGCCCGCACGCTGGGCGCTTCGCCGCTGCGCATCTTCTTCTCCATCGGGCTGCCGTTGGCCGCGCCTGGGCTCGTGGCGGGAGGCGCGACGAGCTGGGCCCGCGCGCTCGGAGAGTTCGGCGCGACGTTGATGTTCGCCGGCAACCTCGAGGGCAGAACGCAGACGCTGCCGCTGGCCATCTACACGGCGCTCGAGACCGACTTGAAGGTGGCGCAGAGCCTCTCGGTGGTGCTCATCGTCGCCGCCCTCGCGTTGCTCGTGCTGGTGCGGCTCGTCACGAAGGAGCGCCGGCCATGACCGACGGCGTCTCGGTGCAGCTGCGCGGGCAGGTGGGCTCGCTCACCCTCGACGTGACGTTGCCGCCGGTGACGCGTACGCTCGTCGTCATCGGGCCCAACGGCGCCGGCAAGTCGACGCTGCTCGCGATGCTGCTGGGCGTGAAGCCGGTGCAGGCGGGCCGGGTCTGCATCGGCCCGCAGGTGCTGTTCGACTCGGCGACGGGCGTGAACGTGCCGGTCGAAGAGCGACAGCTCGCCTGGGTGCCGCAAGAGTCGGGGCTCATTCCCCAGCGCACGGTGCAGCAGAACCTCGACTTCGCCGTGCGCTGTGGCGCGACCGAGGCTGCGCGAGAGGAGCGCCGCACGCGCGCAGCGGGGTTGGTGACGCAGCTCGACCTCAGGCCCTTCGTGACCCGCGACGTCGGTACCTTGTCGGGCGGGGAGCGGCAGCGGGTGGCGCTCGCACGCGCGCTGTGCACCGGGCCGCGCGCGTTGCTGATGGACGAGCCCCTGGCCGCGCTCGACGTCTCGTCCCGCCGCGAGGTGCGCCGTTTCCTCGCTGGGTGGCTCGAGCAGCTCACGATTCCCACCCTCGTCGTCTCGCACGACGCCGACGACGCGCGAGCGCTGGGGCAACACCTGGCGGTGCTCGAAGCGGGCCGCCTCACGCAGCACGGCACGTGGAGCGAGCTGGCCGCCGCGCCCGCGTCAAACTTCGTGCGTGAGTTCACTGGCGCGCCTTCCGTCGCGTCGCGGTGACCGTTCGTCAGGGTGGCGGCGCCGCTGGTCGCCCGGCTCGGGCTGCCCCGGCGCGCGCGCGCATGCTTCGGGCACGCGACCCGCACTCGAGCGCGCGCGCACCGAAGGAGTCGTTCATGTCATCGCTCTTCGCCGTCATCGGCGGCACCGGGTTCGCCGGAGCTGCCACCGTCAACGCGTTCGTCGAGCGCGGGCACCGGGTGCGCGTCATCTCTCGTCACGTGAAGGCCGGCGCACAGCCGAAGGTCGAGGCCGTCGCCGCCGACGCCAACGACGTCGCCGCACTCACCACGGCGCTCGAGGGCGTTCACACCGCGGTGTTGTGCGCGCGGCCCGACTACTGGCGCTGGCCCACCGAGCTGGTGCCGATGTTTCAGCGCGCCATCGACGCGGCGTCACGCACGGGCACGCGGCTGGTGCTCTGCGACAACCTGTACGCCTACGGCATTCCTGACGGGCCGCTCACCGAGTCGTCACCGCTTCGTCCGCATGGGCCGAAGGGCCGGGCCCGCAAAGACGGCGCCGAGCTGCTGATGCGGGCGCACGAGCTGGGGCAGGTGCAGGTCGCCATCGGCCGCGCCGCCGACTTCTACGGCCCAGGCATCGACTACCCGAACCTGAAGCTGCTCTTCGGCAACGCGGTCGAAGGCAAGACGGTGCGGCTGTTGGGCACTGGCGAGGCGATGCACTCGGTCTCGTTCATCAAAGACGTCGGGCATGGCCTGGTGACGCTGGCCGAGAACGACGCGGCGTTCGGCGCCGTCTGGCACCTGCCGGTGGCGCCGCCGATGCCAGAGAAGGAGCTGGTGCGCCGCATCGTCGAGCTCGCCGGAACCCACGCGACGATCGCCTCGACGCCTGCCTGGGCCGTTCACGCGCTCTTCAAGGTGATGGGGCTCTTCAGCCCGATGATGCGCGAGCTGCCCGAGGTGCAGTACCAGCACGAGCTGCCCTTCGTCGTCGATGATTCCCGCTTCGTGAAGGCGTTCGGTCAGCGCGCGACCCCGATGGATGAAGCGGTGCTCGAGACGCTGGCGTTCTGGCGCGACCGGCTGGGCCTGACCCCCGCCTCCGTCGCGAGCGTCGCCTGAGTCACGCCAGCGCCGTGCGGCCTTTGAGGAACTCCTGCGCCGAGACGGTCATGATCGTCGTCTCGACCGGCAGCACCCTTCTCTCCCGCAGCTCGGACAGCTCGGGGGGCTTCACGATGACGGCGTAGTGCGGATCGCGGAGGACCGGCAACAGCACGAACGGCACCAGGGCGTACCGCGCACGGAGCGCCTGGAGCGCGTCGAGGGCGGGCACCCGAACACCACGAAGAAACGGCGACTGGCCGGGCGCTCCGTACAGCGTCGCGACGGTGTGCTCGTGCTCGTCGGCCGGCTCCTTGATGGCGTTGATGAAGTCGCGCGCGCAGGCGTCGGTGTGGGGCTCCACCACGACCACGTCGAACGTGTGCGCGCTGAGGAGCTCGAACGCCTCACTGACGCCCGCGGCCACCACCAACAGCGCGCCTCGGTGGTCGAGCGTCGCACGGAGCGACGAAGGCACTTCACCGACCAGCAACACGAGCCGCTTGCGTCGGGTGCGCAGGCCCTGCTCACCAGACTGGGCCTCGGGCGCGGCGCCCGGTGGGGTGAAGCGGCTCATCGCGGGCGAGGGTATTCCGTCACTCCGCCTGCGCGCGAGGGCCCGAACGCCCGTCTCGACCTCTTGCGAGGCCCACCGCCCTCAGAGGCTCGCGAGGGCCACGCGGTACAGCGCGCGATAGCCCATGCGCGGCGCCGGCTCGAACCGGTCGGCGTGGAACAGGTCCTTCAGCACCTGCTCACCGGCGGGCGAGTCTTTCATGGCCAGCATGGCCTTCTCGAGCTCGGTCACCATCGGGCCGTTCATCGACATCGACACCGCGACGCCGTCGTTGGGCGACTCGTCGGTGAAGGTCAGCACGCGAAACGCCGACTCCTGGCCGGGCCACACCTCGGCGAGCCCCGTCGCGTGCCCCTGCCCCGCCTTCGCCGCCGGAGCGAACAGGCTCGTCACGTCGACCGACCCCTTCGCCACGAGCTCGAGCGCGCTCTTGTAGTTGCCGACGAAGTCCTGCCGGAAGAAGAGCTTCGCGGGGTCGTGCCCCTGCTCGCGCAGCCACGCCATCGGGAGCAGATAGCCGCCGACCGAGTCGCGATCGCTCCACGCCGCCGACGTTCCCTGCAGCGTGTCTTTCGTCACGTTGGCGTCGGCCCGGCAGACGATGGCAGCGCGGTAGGTCGACGCGCCGTTGCGCACGCCCCGCACCAGCACGCGCACGCCCATGGCCTCGATGCGGGCGCACACGAACGGCGGCGCCCACGCGGCGTCGACCTTTCCAGCGAGCAGGTCTTTCGCGAGCGTCTCGTACGACGTGGGCACCACGACCTCGGCGGGCTTGCCGAGCGCTTCGGTGAGGTAGCTCTGCAACGCGGCCGACCGGCCCTGCACGTCACCCAGCGTGGGAGGCACCGCGAAGCGCAGCGTGGCGCGCGCTGGTCTGGGAGGGTTGGAGTTCGCCATCACGCCTCCGCCGTCAGCTTCTTCACTTCGTCGTCGGCCAGGCCGAACGTGCTCTGCAGCAGCTCGAGCACCTTGAGCTCGGCCTTGCCCGGCCCGGCTTCGCTCGAGTTGGCGACGCGCACGGCGAGCTGGAACGCCTTCTTGCGCTGCCCACGCGTCGTGAGGCCGCGAGCGAGCGCCGCGAGCCGGCGAGGCAGCCCCTCGTTCGCCACGTTCGTGATGGCCGTGCGCAGCGCCGACTCGGCCGCCGCCCGCGAGACGTCGTGAAAGACGGGGTCGCCGGCGAGGTTCTCGAACATCGTCATCAACTCGCTCTCGCGCACCACACCGTCGGCCGCGCCGACCAGCACCATCGTCTCGGTGAAGAGCAGCTCGGGAGGATCACCCAGCACCTCGGCCAACGACTCGCCGCGCTGCACGGTGTCGACCACGCGCTGCACCTCTCCCTCCGAGATGCCGAGGGCCGACTGAATCGTCTTCAGCAGCCCCAGCTCTTCGCGGGTGGCCCGCCGATCGGCGAACGCGACCGAGGCTGCGAGCCCGAAGGCCAGCAGGCGGTTGCGGTGCTCGGGCAGCCGCTCACGCAGACTCGAGAGCACGTCTTCGAGCTTCGCCGCCTGCGAGAGCCGCTTCGCGGACGCCTCGACCAGCGCGTTGAGCGCCTCGGCGTCGGTGCCTTCGAACTCGGGCCGCTCGATGACGCGAGCGATCAGCACCTGCAGCTCGCGGGGCTCCACGCGGCCGTCGGCGCTGGCGGCCAGCAACATCACCTCGATGAGGGCGGCGTTGCGCTCGGTGCGCGCCGTACGAATCGTCTCATGCGCCATGACTGTCTCCCCCGGTGCTCGAAGCGGCCTGGCCGAACTTCAGCGGCACCAGCCCTTCGGCGGTCTTCAGCTGTGCGCGCGGTGGCGCTTCTTCGGTGGGCGCCGTCCACAGCTGCTTGTCGAGCAGGTGCGAGACGTGCAGGTTGCCCATCGCCGACATGATGCTGCTCTTGAGGTTCGGAATGTCTCTCGAGAGCTCTTCCACCAGGCGCTTCACCTTCTTGCGCTGCAGGTTCTCCTGCGAGCCGCAGAGGTCGCAGGGAATGATGGGGAAGGCTTTCAGCTCGGCGAAGCGCGCGATGT
>JAEUJR010000419.1 GCA_016793585.1 Archangium sp. | reverse complement strand
GTGATGCCCTCGATCTCGGTCGAGCTGTAGCCGAGCTTCTGGAGCGCCAGCGGCACCGTCTGGTTGACGATCTTGAGCATGCCGCCGCCGACGAGCTTCTTGTACTTGATGAGCGCGATGTCGGGCTCGATGCCGGTGGTGTCGCAGTCCATCATGAAGCCGATGGTGCCGGTCGGCGCGAGCACCGTGACCTGCGCGTTGCGGTAGCCGTGCGCCTCACCGTGCGCGAGCGCCTCGTCCCACACCTTCTTCTGGGCGCCGTGCAGCTTCGTCTCGGTGCGCTGCATGGGCAGCTGGTAGGCGGCCTTGCGGTGCTTGCGAATGACGCCGAGCATCGGCTCTTTGTTGGCCGCGTAGCCAGCGAACGCGCCGAGGTGCTCGGCGATCTTCGCCGACTGCAGGTACGCCCGACCGGCCATGAGCGAGGTGATCGCACCGGCGTACGCGCGGCCCTCGTCGGAGTCGTAGGGCAGACCGGCCGCCATCAGCAGCGCGCCGAGGTTGGCGTAGCCGAGGCCGAGGGGGCGGTAGTCGTACGAGTTCTTGGTGATCTTCTCGGTGGGGTACTTCGAGAAGCCGACGACGATCTCCTGGCCGAGCAGGGTGACGTCGCACGCGTGCGAGAAGGCGTCGACGTCGAACTCACCATCAATCGAGCGGAAGTGCATGAGGTTCAACGACGCCAGGTTGCAGGCGGTGTCGTCGAGGAACATGTACTCGGAGCACGGGTTCGAGGCGTTGATGCGGGCCGTGTTCGACGAGGTGTGCCACGCGTTGATGGTGGTGTCGAACTGCAGACCGGGGTCGCCGCAGTGCCACGCCGCTTCGGAGATCTCACGGAAGACGTCGCGCGCCCGGTAGGTGTCCATCGGAGCGCCATCACGCACGGCGCGGGTCTGGAACGCGCGGTCGTCGACGACGGCCTTCATGAACTCGTCGGTGACGCGCACCGAGTTGTTCGAGTTCTGGAAGAAGATCGACGAGTACGCCTCGCCGTTGAACGAGCTGTCGTAGCCGCCGTCGATGAGCGTCCACGCCTTCTTCTCTTCGTTCACCTTGCAGCGAATGAACTCGAGAATGTCGGGGTGCTCGACGTTGAGAATGACCATCTTCGCGGCGCGGCGGGTCTTGCCACCCGACTTGATGACGCCCGCGAACGCGTCGAAGCCCTTCATGAAGCTGACGGGGCCCGAGGCCGTGCCGCCACCCTTGAGCATCTCCTTCGACGAACGAATCGGCGACAGGTTCGAGCCCGTGCCCGAGCCGTACTTGAAGAGCATGCCCTCGGTCTTGGCGAGCCCGAGGATCGACTCCATCGAGTCTTCGACCGAGTTGATGAAGCACGCCGAGCACTGGGGGTGCTCCTCGACGCCGACGTTGAACCAGACGGGCGAGTTGAAGGCGACCTTCTGGCGAAGGAGCAGGTGGGTCAGCTCGGCGTGGAACGCGGCCTTGTCTTCGGCGGTCGCGAAGTAGCCTCCCGTCTCACCCCAGCCCGTGATGGTGTCGGCGACGCGGCCGACGAGGCGGCGCACGCTGGTCTCGCGCTCGGGCGTGCCGGGCGTGCCGCGGAAGTACTTCGACGCGACGACGTTGGTGGCCAGCATCGACCACGACTTCGGCACTTCGACGTTCTTCTGCTCGAAGACGACCTTGCCGTCTTCGCCCGCGATGGAGGCAGTGCGGTACTCCCACGCGATCTCGTCGGCAGGATCGACGCCGGGCGTGGTGAAGAACCGCTTCACCGTCAGGCCCTGGCGCTTGCCATTCCGAGGCACCGCTCGGCTATCGAGCGAGATGGAACCTCCGGGCACCGCGACGTTCATGGAAGCCAGCTCCTTCTCCATGTGATTCCCCTCCAGTGTTTCAGCGTGGTCTGACATGTGACTGCCGGTATGAGTGATGGGTGACGACTGATCAGCCCCTCAGGTGAGTAACCCCTGGGGGTGCAAAGCGTGAAAGGTGGGAGATTTCGCACCCAGCGTCCCTCCCGGACCGGGTGCTACAGGGTGCTTCGCCTCCAAATTCGGAGGCGCGTTATGCGCCCGCCACATTTCGGTGTCAAGCCTAGAGGCCCAACATCTTGTGTCAATTTTTCGACCGATACCCAACACTTAGGGGGTTTTTCCAGCCCTGTGGAAAACCGGTTGGGCTCCAAAGGCGGTAAATCGGCCTCGGAGCACGCTTCGGCGGAAAGGTGCGACAGTCTGCGCATCAGCACCCCTTCTGGCTATGGTCATGGCCCTACATCACTTTTCATCAGCAGGTCGTTTCTGAACCACTGAGTTTGCTGAATGTCTGTGATGCGAAACTGATCAATTCCCTCTCGGGCGCGGGGGCGTTTCCGAGACGAAGGCGCGTTTTGCGACTCCGCACCATCAGAGTCGGCGCCCGACGGGAGCATGCAAATTCGCTCTCGGGCGAGCAGACGGTGGCGCAGGGAAGGGCGGGCGTCTAATCACGCCACATGCCTCCTCCGTATGCGCGCCAGGTCTTCGTGTGCACCAATCGCCGCCCCGACGGCTCGCCCCGAGGCTGCTGCGCCTCGAAGGGCGGCGACGAGCTCAGGCTTGCCTTGAAGAAGGAGATGGACGCGCAGGACGTGAAGGGCACGCGCATCAACGGCGCGGGCTGTCTCGACGCGTGCGAGCGCGGCATGGCGATGGTCGTGTACCCGGAGCAGGTCTGGTACGGCCCCGTCACGAAGGAAGACGTGCAGGAGATCGTCTCGTCGCACCTGAAGCAGGGCCAGGTGGTCGAGCGGCTTCGCATGAAGCTGCCCATCGAGCGCAAGAAGGACTGAGTCAGGCCGCGCGGCGCGTTTCGGTGGCCAGCGCCAGGCGGAGATCTCGAATCAGCTCGCCAGGGCGCTCGTGCAGGGCGGCCCACGTCCACTGCAGCACGCGGAAGCCGCGGGCGGCGAGGGCGCTGATGCGAGCGCGATCGCGCTCGAAGGCGATTGGGCTCGAGTGCCAGGCGTAGCCATCGGCTTCGATCACCACCTTCGTTCCGGGGAACGTGAAGTCGAGCCGCCGCCTTCGACCTGCGACGAGCTGCGCCTGTTGCCGGTTCGCCCGGGGGAAGCCCTCGGCCTCGAGCAGCTCCTGCACCTGGGCTTCGAGCTCGCTCTCGGTGGGGCCGTCACCGCCGAGGTATTCCCCAAGCAGCTTCGAGAGAAACGTGATGCCGCGGTGCTTCGCGTGGCGCGCCACGAATGCGTGGAGCTTCTCGACCGTCGTCCATTTGCGTCGCAGCGCTTCATCGACCGAGGCGCGTACGTCGCTCTCGGCTTCGCTCGCTGAGAGATCGAGCAGCGTTCGCAACACCGAGGTGACCCTCACGCCCCGCGTCGTTCCAACGTCAGCGGTGCCCAGCCCAGCGGTGCGATGGGCCACGACGCCCTCGGGGTTCTGCGCGCGGCGGCGCAAGGTCACGTGCACTGGGCCACCTTCTTTGAACCGGGCGAAGCCCCAGAGCGAGGCCGCCGTGCGATGCGAGAACACCGCGCCTGGCCCCGCCCAGAGTGAGACGGCTGACAGCCTTGCCTGCCACGTCAGCGGCGCTCCCTCGATGCGGTAGACGCCCGGCAGCACGCGCTCCCACCGGCCGCTGCGCACCCGCCGCTCGATCTGATCGGCCGACAGGCCCGCCCGAACCGCACGCGACCGCGAAATCACCCCGTGCTGGTCCGCCGCGACACGCAGCAGCCCCACTTCCCCGCCCATCGGCCACCCCCGAAACGCCCTTCAACCACACGACCCTGACATCGAGTGGCAGCCCTGCCGTGCCAGGCGCGGCTTTTCTGCCACTCGGGCACGCAGAAACATGACGGGCCGGCCCTCCCGCAGGAGAACCGGCCCGTTTGACGGCGTCACGCCTGCTTCAGCGTCGGCTGCCGAAGAGCCGCAAGATGTTCAGGAAGAGGTTGATGAAGTCGAGGTACAGCACCAGCGCGCCGTTGATCGCGAGGCTGCCGGCGCTCGAGTAGCCGCTCGAGGCGTGCAGCTGGCGCAGCTTCTGGGTGTCGTACGCGGTGAGGCCCGCGAACACGACGACCGCCGCGCAGCTCTTCACGAAGTCCAGCATCGGGCTGTTGAGGAAGATGTTCACCACGCCCGCCACCACGACCCCGATGAGGCCCATGAAGAGGAACGTCGCCCAGCCCGACAGGTCCTTCTTCGTCACCGTGCCGTAGACGCTCAATGCGCCGAACATCGCTGACGTGATGAAGAACGCAGTCGAGATGGAGCCCAGGTTGTAGCGGAAGAAGATCGCCGACAACGTCAGCCCCGAGAGAAACGAGTAGCCGAGGAACATGGCTCCGGCGACCACCCCGCTGATCTTGTGCGCGATCATCGAGAAGACGACCACCACGGCGAGCTCAGCGAGGATCAACGGCAGGTAGAGCCCGCGCACGAGGGCGAACGCCTCCTGATTCGAGGCCACGAAGAACGCCGTGCCCGCCGTCAGGGCGAGGCCAGCCACCATCCACCGGTAGACCTTCGCCATGAACGCGCTCGCTGACTCCTCGGCGAGCATCGAAGCGGCGGAAGGTGCTGCGAACTGCTGCTGCGGGTCGAAAGCCATGATCGGTGTTCTCCTGTTTGGTCGGGCGACCGTGCGTCTACTTCACCCTGCCTGCTGCTGCCGAGTGCACCTCACTGGCAACCTCGCTCGTCAGTAAGGGCAACACACCACCGCCGCCAACGATGTTGACGATGTGTGAAATGGAGCCGCGACAGACGCCGCCCCAGGCTGGCTGGTCGGGCAGGCCGACGGAGGCATAGGACGAGAAGTCGACGAAGAGGTCGGCCCACGATTGCGACTCACCCGCGCAGAGCAGGTGCCGTTCGGGCTGAATGTCGATCACCTGCTGCACGACGAACCCGCCACCGGTCGGGTCTTCGATCGCGCGCCGGCACATCGCCTCCCAGTCGAGCGCTTCGCCGTAGGCTGCCTTCACGCGATCTCCGAACGACGCCTCGTGGCGCGTGCGCCCGACGAAGACCGCGCGACCTCCGTAGTCCCACGAGCGCTTGAGAACATAGCGATCGGGGTTGGCGAGCACCTCCTTGAGGCGCGCGTCGCCCTTGAAGAGCCGCGTCCACGGAACGGTGCTGCGAATCGCGCTCAGCTCGTCGTCGGTCAGGCCCGCCGCTTTCGCGATCGCGCCGTCTTCGACCGCCTCCGACATCAGCCCGAAGACCGCCTTCACCTCGACCTGCGAGGCCGGCGGGTTGAGCACCACCGCGCGCGTTCCGTTCGGCTCGGCCAGCAACCCCTTCACGTACGCGGCGCCGGGAAGATCTGCTTCCTCCAGACGGCGCACGAACAGGTGCCGATAGACGAGATCGACTGGTTTGCCGTTGGCGAGCAGCCGATCGGAGCCGCTGAGCTGGTCTGGGTGAACGACCTCGGCCTCGACGCCCAGCTCGTTGAACCGTGCGCAGAGGGCGCGCTGCTCCGTCAGCTGCGCGTCGTTTCGTCGGCAGAGCAGCACCATGCGCGACGGCTTTCGTCCTGGCCGCACCCTGGCGTAGCCCGCCATGAGCGCGTCGAAGAGGGCCCTGGCGTTGCTGCCGTTCTTCGCCTTCCACGACGCGACCTGCGCCTCCGAGGCGCCCCAGTGGCGGCCCACCACCTCGAGGAACGTGTTGGCGGCGATGTCGCTGTACGCCTGCATCGCGGGAATCGTCGCGTTCAGCTCGAGCGCGTGCACCGCTTCACTCACGAAGAAGTCGACGCGCGTGGTGACGAGGGTCTCGAGGGTGCGGAAGGTGGCCTGCGCGAGTTGCTGCTCGAGCGGCGAGAGGCCGTTGAAGACCACGTCGCGCCGCAGCCCCTCGAGCACCGCGCGCGACATCTTGAGGCCAGCCGAGGCGAGCAGGGCCGCGAGCCGTTGGCGCCGGGAGAGCTCGGCGCCGTCGACGATCACTGGCGTCGCCGTGATGGGAATCGGCCGAACCGACCCATCTTCTTTCTTCGTCACGGCGAGCCCACGTTCGGCCGCGAGCTTCGCCAGCGTGGGCCCGAAGTGTTTCGCGTCGCGCTCGAGCAGCGCGCGAAGGTCGTCGGTCGTCGCTTTCGTCATGGCGCTCATCGTGGAATGACCCTTGGCGAGAGAAGGTCGCGACTCAAGGCGAAATCGCGTGAAAGGCCAGCCGAATGAGCGGGGCGGTGGAGTTCTTCTTCGATTTCATGAGTCCGTACTCCTACCTCGCGTCGACGCGGGTCGAGGCGATGGTTCGCGGCGCGGGCGGAGCGGTGGAGTGGCGGCCGTGCTTCCTGCCTGGAATTCTGCGCGCGACCGGAAACCGCGGGCCCGCCGAGCTGCCCGCGAAGCTCGCGCACCTGCTCAAGGACCTGAACGACTGGACCGACCATCTGGGGCTGCCTCGAGTGCGACTGCCCGAGCCGGTGCCGTTCCTCGCGACCCAGGCCAACCGCTGCGCGCTGGTCGCCCTCGACGAAGGCCGGGGCGCCTCGTTCATCACGGCGATGTTCCGCGCGATCTGGCGTGACGGCCGCTCGGCCAGCGACCCCGCCGTGCTCGCCGACGTGCTGACGAGCGAAGGCCTCGACGCGGCGCGGGTGATCGCCCTCGCGTCGAGCCCGGCGATGAAGGAGCGCCTGAAGGCAGCCACCGACGAGGCCGTGCGGCGAGGCGCCTACGGGGTGCCGGCGTTCTTCGTGGGTGACGAGCTGTTCATGGGCAACGACCGCCTCGAGTTCGTGGTGCGGCGCCTCGACCGGGGAACGCGCTGAGTGCGACCGCTGGCTGGGGTGCTGCTCGGTTCGGGGTCGTTCGTTTCGTTGGTGTGGCTGGCGAGCCGTGGCTGGTCAGCGCTGCTGGCGGCCGCGATCGTACTCGCCTGGCTCTACCTCTGGCAGCGCTTCCTGGTGCGTCGCACGTCGACCGCCCTCGTGATCATCATCGGGCTCGCACTTCGTGCGGCGTGGCTCGTGCTGGTGCCAACCGAACCGAACGTCGACTTTGCGAGCTACCACGCCTTCGCGACGGGGCTCGCGTCTGGCGTGTCGAGCGAGCTCCTCTTCAAGGCGTTGCCGACGCAGGAGGTTGGCTACCCGCTGTTTCTGGGGGGCGTGTACTCGCTGGTGGGGGTCTCGGTCGCTGCCGGTCGCGCGGCGAACATGTTGCTCTCCCTGTGGCTCTTGATGGCAGTCCGGCGCCTGCTGGAATCACAGGGCGTGGTGGTGACGCGAACGGGCGTGATGCTCGTCGCGCTCTGGCCCGCGCACATCGCGATGTCCTCGCTGCTGGCGAGTGAGAACCTCTTTCTGCCCCTGCTGTGGACGGCGGTGGCGCTGGCAACGGCCCATGCCTTCTTCGGCGGCCTGCTGCTCGGACTCGCGCAAGCAGTTCGGCCCACGGCCCTCGTGATGATCGTCGCGCTGATGGTTCGCCGAAGCTGGCGGCCCCTCGCGGCGCTGTCGCTGGGGCTCGTCGTGGGCTTCGGCGGCTACCGGTTGCTCCGCAGCGTCGCCGGAGACCCGGTCGTTCGTGGCGGCGCGGCCTTCTCGGCGTTGGTGGGCTCCAACCGCGAGAGCGTCGGCGCGTGGAACGCCGTCGATCACCGATGGTACGCGCAGAAGGTGGAGGAGCTCGGGGCCGACGCGGCTGCCGCCGAGGCACGCACGAAGGCCCTCGGGCGCCTGACGGCCGCGCCGCTCGAGACGGTGGGCCTGATGGCTCACAAGTTCAGCGCGCAGTGGGGTAACGGGTCGGTCGCCGTCACCTTCGCGATGCCTGCCCCGGCAGCTCCGTTGCTCGCCTGGTCCGACGCGTGGGCCGTGTCGCTGTGGGTCCTGGCGCTCTGGCGTGCGGTGAAGGGGCCCTCGCTGACCGACCTCGAGCGGTGGGTCGTTCTCGCGCTTGGCGTCGCGTGCGCCGGCCACCTGCTGCTCGAGGCGAACGCCCGCTACGCCCTCCCGTGGATGGTGGGGGTCGCTCTGCTCGCCGCCGCACGGCTCGGGGTCACGAGAACGCCTTGACGCCGGCCTGAACGTCGTAGGCCGCCACCGTCTTCCTGCCGCCCGAGAAGTCGGCGGTCGGCACCGTCACCAGCTTCCACTCGGGCAGCACCAGCGCCGTGAGGCCGCGACCAAACACCGCGCCGGTGTCGAGGCCCACCGCCCACTCCGTGACGAGCGGGCGATTGAGCACCGAGTGCCCGAAGATGATGCGCTCCGGGCCCTGCCAGAAGTTCGTCCAGAAGCGGTGACCCGCTGGCGCTTTCGATGGCCAGAATGACTTCGTCGCAGGCGGGTTGATGTGCTGCAGGTGAAGCAGGTGATGGGTCGACTGACGCTCGAGCGGCACGTTGGGGAAACAGCCTGCGTGCACGACGGCGGCGCCGAACTCGGGCAGTCGAATGAAGAGGGGCAGCTTCGCGAAGTATTGGTAGTGCCGATCCTCCAGCGCCTCGCGGGTCTCGAGGTGATCGCGTGACAGCTTCTCGGCCGCGCGCGTGCGCTGCTGCAGGTGTTTCTCTTCGTGGTTGCCCAGCACGCACTCGTACTTCATCGCGAGCTCGACGCACTCACGCGGCTTCGGGCCTCGATCGACGAGGTCTCCGGCGAAGATGACGCGATCGCTCGACGTCACCTGCAGGCGGTCGAGCAGGGTGACCGCTTCGTCGAAGCAGCCGTGCAGATCTCCGATGACGATGGTGCGACTCACGGCGCGACTCCTCCCGCACGGCGGGTGATGGAAAGGGTAGGAGGCTCGCGCACGCTGTCGTGCAGTGTACCCTCGCCGTCCTGCGGGCAACTGACGAGCGCCCAATCCGCTGCCTGACCTCGTTCGAAAGGAGTCTCGCGTGTCGAAAGAGATCGTCCTCCAGCAGTGGGTCGAGTGCGAGAGCGACGTCTGCGCGATCTGGAAGGGGCTGTCCGACACGGAGTGGCTCAACCGCGCCATGGGCAACGAGCGGCTCGAGGTGGCCGGGGCGAACGGGCCCGGCAGCGCGGCGCGGTACCTCGTGAAGACACGCCTGGGCGGGTTCGAGGTGACGTGGGCCGAGAAGCCGTACGAGTTCGACTTCATGAAGTCGCTCAAGGTGCGGCGCGACATGCAGTCGGGGCCGGTCGAGCGCCTCGACATCGCCTACCTCACCGAGGCCAGGGGCGTGAACAGCCGGGTGTCGGTGATGCTGACGCTCTGGCCGCGGAGCATCTTCCTCGCGCCCGTCGTGCGCTTCTCGGCCTCGATGACGCTCAAGAAGGTCGTCGACGCGATCGTGCTGCTCGATCAGTCGCTCGTGCGCAACGGCCGGCCTCCGTCGTTGCCGCCGGTTCACCCCGTTCAACAGGAGCGGCTCGAGCGCGCGGCGGCGATGCTGCGCGAGAGCGGCGCGGGCGAATTGGGCCGATTGCTGGTCGATCTCGTCGCCCAGGGCCCCGACGATCGCGTCATGCGCATCAGGCCCTACGAGCTGGCCGACGAGTGGAAGGCGCCGCGGCGCGAGGTGCTCAGCGCCTGTCTGCTCGCGGTGCGGGCGGGGCTGCTGCAGCTGCGGTGGGACATCGTCTGCCCGAGCTGCCGCACGGGCGCTTCGTCGGTCGACTCGTTGCAGGAGCTCACCACCCACGGCTTCTGTCAGCTCTGCGAGATCGGCTTCGGGCTCGACTTCGATGACGCGGTCGAGGCGACGTTCAGGCCGGTCGAAGGTGTTCGCGTCGTCGAGGTCGGCCCCTTCTGCGTCGGCAGCCCCGCGCGCACGCCGCACGTGGTGAGCCAGGCCATTCTCTCGAAGCCCGGCACGGCGGTGCTGCGGGTGCCCGACGAAGAGGGCCTGTTCCGGCTCTTCATGCGGGGCGGCAAGGCGGCGCTGGTCGCCTCGAAGGAGGGCGCTCCCGTGCGCTTCCAGGTGCCCGACGAAGGCGCGGAGTGGCCCGAGCGGTTTCAGGTCAGCCCGCGCGCCGAGATCTCGGTGAAGTCGCTGGGTGAATCGGAGCGCCACGTGAAGCTCGAGAAGGCCGTGTGGGCCAGCCTCGCGGCCACCGCGCGCGACGTGATGATGATGCCGATCTTCCGTCGCGATTTTTCGTCGCAGGTGTTGCGGCCCGGCCTGTCGCTCTCGGTGCAGCGCTTCGCGCTCGTCTTCAGCGATCTCACCGGCTCGACCGACATGTACACGCGCGCGGGAGACGCCGAAGCGTTTCGCTTCGTGCAGGCGCACTTCGAGGTGCTGACGAAGGCGATCGAGAGACATGGCGGCTCGGTGGTGAAGACGATGGGCGACGCGGTGATGGCCGTCTTCCCCGACGAACTCGCGGCGGTGGCGGGCGCGCGCGACATGCTGGTCGACTTCGAAGCCTTCAGGCTGCTCGACCCGCAGGGCTCGAGCACCTCGCTCAAGCTGGGCGTCTTCGGCGGCTCGGGCTTCGTCGCCACCGCGAACAAGGTGCTCGACTACTTCGGCCAGACGGTGAACGTCGCCGCGCGCCTGCAGAACGAGGCGAAGCCGGGCGAGGTGGTGGTGGCTGCCAGCGTCGTCGAGCAGGCCATCGCCAAAGGGCTCGTCGCGGCCACCCAGGTCTCCGAGCGCTACGCCGCGAAGCTCAAAGGTGTCGAGGCGCCGCTCGAGGTGGCTCGGGTGAAGGTGCTGGGCCCGGTCGAAGAGCGCGCAGCCTGACCCGCTTCAGCGCGTCGGTGGAGCTGGTCCCAGCGACATGTGCGCTTCGCCAAGTGCCTGATCCCGTTCCTGTACGAGCATCGTCAGGAATCCGTTTGGGGGGTCGTCAGAGCGGCTATGGTCGACGGCCTTCGCCCATGCTCAACGACGACGAACTCTTCGCCGACATCTCGAAACGTAAAGCCGAAGGCCGCGACTTCAAGAAGCAGCTTGGAGAGCTCGTCTTTCGTTGGAGAGACCCCTCCACCACCGTCATTCGGCGCGTTCAGGGCGCGTTCATGAGGGGCTCGCCGGACGACGTCGATGAAGTGTTTCAAGACGCCGCCGCGAAGTTCATGTCTCGTGGGCTCGATCAGTTCCGCGGGGTGTCCGAGCAGATGCCGGGCAAGGCCGCGTCGCCGAAGACGTTCTTTCTGCGCATCGTGAAGCACTGCGCGATCGATCGATACCGCCGCCAGCGTGAAGAGCTGGCCGAGGGCCCGCGCGGAGACGAAGAAGACGAGCGGGAAGAGTCGCTCGCCGAGGCCAACCGCGCCGTCGCGTTCTCTGCGGCGAAGGCCGAGGCCAAAGAAGCGAACGAAGAGTACTGGGCCGCGTTCAGGAAGCTTCAGGAAGAGCACCCGAACGAGGCCGCCGCCTGGGACCTGTACCACCACCAGGACATGGACGATCACGAAGAGGTCGCCCGT